>CAIOHY010000669.1 GCA_903858205.1 uncultured Cellvibrio sp. | reverse complement strand
TACGCACCGTTGCATTTTTGCGAAATCGGCTTGCGCAACGCGATTCACCTAGAACTGTCCAGTCAGAACCAAAGGCAAGACTGGTATGACAGCCCGCACTTTGCGTTAACGCCTTGGGCACAAACTGAAGTCACGCGTGCCAAGCAAAAAATTAGGGAAGACAAAAAATCAGTCACACCTGACAGAGTTATTTCCAAACTCAATTTTGGATTTTGGACGAGCTTATTTGAAAGCCATTACGAACAGCGCACTGACTTTTTACCCACGGGCATCAAAGGCGTGTTTCCCTACATGCCCAAAAAATTGCATAGGCGTAAAGAACGAAAGGCCGATCTGGAAAAGATTCGACAACTACGCAACAACGTGTTTCATCACGAACGCATCATCCACTGGAAAGACCTGGACAGCCGCCACCAGCAAATTCACGATGTATTGGGTTGGCTCAACCCGTCGCTGCGGCACATGGCGCAAGCGGTGGACCGGTTTACAGATTTGCGAAGCGCGGGCTTGAAGCCTTGGATAAATATTGTTCAAGGGGATGGGCGAGGGGTGGGTTATGAAGGGTGAGACTACTCGAAAAGATACCCCGGCTCCAGTCACCGTCGCTAAGGGCGGGAGAGGGAGTTCCGGGGTTTATGCTCAAAATTCTACACAGAAATTGGACTATTCACGCTTGAATTTTGCCGGGCAGATTCATGACTAATGCTCAGGTAGTTCGCTTAAAAGATGTGTGCTTAAAGATAGGCAGCGGTGCCACGCCACGCGGCGGGAAAGAGGCATACAAAGGTGGTCTCACTTCGCTCATCCGCAGCCAAAACGTGTACAACGATAGATTCAGTCGAGATGGACTTGTTTACATTGACGAAAAACAAGCCGCTGAGCTTAGTAATGTTGAACTCCGAACAGATGATGTGTTGCTGAATATTACTGGCGATTCTGTGGCGCGATGCTGCAAAGTTGCCAAAGACATATTGCCGGCGCGCGTAAATCAACATGTCGCAATTCTGAGAACCAATCCAACCAGATTAGATCCTGATTATTTGCGATACACGTTGGTAACGCATGAATATCAAGCCATGTTGTTAGCTTTGGCATCAGCTGGTGCAACTAGGCCTGCGCTTACAAAAACAATGATTGAAGAGTTGAAAGTTCGGTTGCCACCATTGGCCGAACAAAAACGCATTGCCTCCATCCTCGGCGCACTGGACGACAAGATCGAACTTAACCGCCGCATGAACGCCAAGCTGGAAGACATGGCCCGCACCCTCTTCAAAAGCTGGTTCGTAGACTTCGACCCTGTCCGCGCCAAACTCGACGGTCGACTACCCGCAGGCATGGACGCCAACACGGCGGCGCTGTTTCCCGATGCGTTTGAGGAATCGGCTTTGGGCTTGATTCCTAAGGGGTGGAAAGTATTGCCAGTTGGCGATGTTGTCGAGTGTGTTGGAGGTTCAACGCCTAGTACGGCAGTACCTAGCTACTGGGAGGGCGGAACGCATCATTGGACAACGCCAAAGGATTTTTCAACCTTGCAGTCACCCATTCTTCTGGACACAAGCCGAAAGATAACGGACTCAGGCTTGAAACAAATTTCATCAGGCCTATTACCTTCTGGCACCTTACTGATGTCTTCCCGAGCGCCTGTGGGTTACCTTGCGATTTCAGTAATGCCCGTTGCTATCAATCAAGGCTTTATTGCAATGAAGTGCAATGCAAAAGCTAGTAACTACTTCATGCTTAATTGGTGTCAAACCAATATGCTTGAAATTGAGGTGCGAGCGACTGGGACGACGTTTCCTGAAATCAGTAAACAAAACTTTAGGCCCATTTTGCTATTGCTGCCATCTATGGAAGTTGTAGCCTCTTTCACCGCCAAAGTTAAACCGTTGTATGAACAAATAACCATCAACCTTAACCAAGCCCAAACTCTTTCTAAGCTGCGCGACAGCCTTATACCGATGCTACTCAATAGGTAATTAATCCTGATGGCCCGAAGATCAACCACTAAACTTTTAACAATATGGCAAATAAACCAAAAATTAATATCCGTGCAATGATGGAAAAGGCTATTCAGGTAATGAATGAATCTGTGCCTGAACCCAGATTGGACGGCAGGCCGAACATAAAAGTTGGTGCCGTTCTCGTTCGGGCTGATGGCACGTATGTAACCGCATCGCGAGGCGAACTTCGTGATGGAAATCATGCTGAATTTACCTTGATTGAGCGCAAGTGCATTGGCGAGCGGCTTGATGACTGTATTTTGTTTACGACTCTGGAGCCGTGTTTGCATCGTAATGCACCTAAACGTGGATGTGCCAAACATATTGTGAGCGCGCGTATCAAAACGGTATATGTTGGTATCGAAGATGATCATCCCAACGTTAGTGGTCAGGGCATGGCGTATCTTCGTAATCATGGTG
>CAIOHY010000668.1 GCA_903858205.1 uncultured Cellvibrio sp. | reverse complement strand
TGTTATAAAAATTGATTTGGATGCAGAACAGGCTATTGATGGTGTTTCCGAAACAGATGGTCTTGAAGTTACCCATGCCAATCTTGGTGGAGCCTTTAGCGAAGGTCTGTTGGTGGTGCAGGATGGCCATAAAGTCATGCCGGAAACGCCACAAAATTTTAAATATGTAAGTTGGGAAAAAATTCGCACAGCACTGGCACTCGAATAAAGGTGATAGCCAATGAGTAACAACAATGAAAATTCGGTTATCGATATCGATGATATTCCGGTAAATCCCACCAATAATCCTTGGTTGACAGAGGTTATCGCTAGCCGTCGCAATTTACTGAAAGGTGGATTGGGTTTGGCGCTAGGGGGATTTTTAGGTGGCAATCTATCGGGTTGCGCAAAAGAGGCTGAAAAAACATCATCCTTAATCCCACTAAAAACCACATCGCCAACGATTGGATTCACATCGGTACCGCTTCAGCATGCGCAAGATTTTGATAGTGTTCTGGTTGCCGATGGCTACAGCGCACGCGCGTTTTTTTCATGGGGCGATGAAGTAGTGGCGGGCGCTGTTCCTTGGAAAGCGGACGCAAGTAATAGCTGGCAAGAGCAGCAATTGCAGGCGGGACAAAATCACGATGGCATGGCTTATTTTCCATTTGCCAATACGCCGAATGATCACGGGTTGCTGGTGATCAACCACGAATATTCCAATCCGACATTACATCCGAATGGCCCGACAGAAACGCGTGATGCGCAGGGAATTATCCATCGCCCTGAACATGAGGTATTAAAAGAGCAGGCGGCGCACGGTGTGAGTGTGATTGAAATAAAACGCGACCAACAGGGTGAGTGGCAGCGCGTAAAAAACTCGCCGTTAAATCGCCGGTTGACGGCGAATACGCCGATGGGGTTTACCGGCCCCGCGACAGGGTCGGAGCATTTAAAAACCGCGCAAGATTCCTCGGGTACCCGTGTTTTAGGCACCTTGAATAATTGCTCTATGGGCAAAACTCCCTGGGGCACTTATTTAATTTGCGAAGAAAACTGGAATAATTATTTTGTGAATCGCAATCCGGATGATTGGCGAGAGCGTGTTTCGCACAAGCGCTATGGCATTTCCAATGGTGCAAATAGCAGTAGATACTATTGGGAGACGGTTGATCCACGTTTTAATGCAACGCCAGTAGACGAACAGGATTTTAAGGGCTTTGTTAACGAGCCCAATCGTTTTGGCTGGGTGGTTGAGTTTGATCCATTTAATCCTGATTCACTTCCACAAAAGCGTACCGCGTTGGGACGCTATGCGCGCGAATGCGCAACGGTGGTGGTTGGTGCTGAAGGTGAGGTGGCGATTTATTCCGGCGACGACACGCGCGGTGAATATATTTATAAATTTGTGGCGCGGCAGCGTTTTGATCAAACAAATCCCAAAGCAAATCCGGATTTATTAGATGACGGGATCTTGTACGTCGCAACATTTAATGCTGATGGTCGCGGCGAGTGGCTACCGCTGATATGGGGCGAGCGCGGCTTAACGGCGCGCAACGGTTTTATGAGTCAGGCTGATGTTGTGATAAACGCGCGTGCTGCTGCCGATATTCTCGGCGCAACACCTATGGATCGCCCTGAGTGGGTTGCGGTTGATCCGCACACTCGCGAGCTCTACGTCACGCTTACCAATAATGTTGAACGCGGTATCAAAGTTGATCAGCCGGTTGATGCAGCAAATGCGCGCAGGGAAAATCATCACGGACAAATCCTGCGCTGGGTGGAAAAAAATTCCAACCCCGCAGCGACTGAATTTAACTGGGAGATTTTTTTACTTGCGGGTAATTCAGCGCAATCGTCCGCGCCGGAAAACCAACAGGGCAATATTCGCGGCGATATTTTTTCTTGCCCCGATGGACTTTGGTTTGATGCTGATGGGCGTTTGTGGATTGAAACGGATTATGATGACGCAGAAGATGTTTATCAGCCCATGGGTTGCAATCAACTGCTTTGTGCAGATCCCGTGTC
>CAIOHY010000667.1 GCA_903858205.1 uncultured Cellvibrio sp. | reverse complement strand
TTCAGCCGATACAGTGTTGGGAGTCATGCTAGGTTATAACCGTAATGATCTTTCGGTCAATGGCCGCTTCGCCCAATCCTTTAAAAATGAGACGAACGGTGCCTTTGCTGGTGTATTTGGCTCAACCCGATTTAATCCCTTGGTGATTGATTACGCCCTAAACGGGGGTTATATGGACCACAAAGATAGACGATTCGTGAATGATAACTTAGCCTTATCTGGCATTGCTTTCGCTGATGCGTCTTATACTAGCGCCTGGTTAGCGCCCGAATTAAAAGTGTCATTGCCCTACCAAATTGCAGGGGGCCTTACAGCCGCACCTAATGTCAGTTTACGTTATGCTTCTCAATGGATCGATGGCTACACAGAGTCGGGTTCAAATGCCAATGCCAATATAAATTCAAGAACTGTTGGAAGCACCGAAGGAAGAGTCGGATTGAAATTAAGTAAGGATATGGAGCGTGGCAGAATTTCTGCGCACATTGATTATCTTCGCCGCCAGTCGACGGGTGATGACAAGGTCAGAGTATCTATGATTGGCGACACGCATGATGTTTCTTTTTACACCAGGGATCTTAATGCCGCTGTGGTTGGTGCCGATGTTCGATTTAATATTACAAAAGAATTTGTGTTAGACGCTGCAGGAAGTTATATGGTGGGTGACCATGTGTCTGGCGGAAATGCAACAGCAAGTTTAAGATTTCTCTTTTAAATAAAATGAGCTGCCCAGCTCATTTTTGATGAGCTACAAATCCCGTCCAAGATGTATTTCACCTTCAAGCCTCGTATATAATCGCTTTCATACATGACAAAAAAAAATAACGCCGATCAGAATCATAATCTTAAGCAAGACGTCGATGGCACAAAAGCCCCTGAGGCCAAGGTCACTTACTCGATGTCTCCAGGCTTTGCGGAATTTTTATTAAGCCTTAACACTTCAGTCGCACTGACCTCTTACCAGTCATCAAAACTTTACCTTCTGGGGAAAAATCCAAAAGGGGGGCTCATGGTCAACGAGCAGGTTTTTCCAAGAGCTATGGGTTTGCGTTACCACCAAAAGCAGCTCTACATCTCGAGTTTTGGCCATATCATTAAAATGGAAAACATTTTAAAGCCTGATCAGTGGATTAATGAGGCCTTTACCCAATGCTACGTGCCAAGAACAGCGCATTTTATAGGGGATTTAGACTGCCATGATGTGGGCGTTGATAAAGCTGGGCGATTAGTGTTTGTGAGCACCCGCTATAACTGCATCGCCACAATTTCTGATATGCATAGCTTTAAAGAAGTCTGGAGACCATTTTTTATTTCAAAACTTGTTGCCGAAGATAGATGCCACCTTAATGGCATGGCGATGGATCAAGGTGAAGTGCGATATGTGACTGCAGTGTGTAAGTCTGATGTCATTGATGGTTGGCGAGATCGTCGCGCCAATGGCGGCATTGTAATTGACGTGGTTGAGAACAAAATTATTTGTGATGGGCTCTCAATGCCACATTCACCAAGAGTGCATAAGGGTAAGGTATGGGTATTGAACGCCGGGACTGGTGAACTGGGCTTTGTAGATCAAAAAGATTCTAAGTTTGAAGCAGTCGCTTTTTGCCCAGGCTTTTTAAGGGGGCTCGCTTTTGTGGGTGATTATGCTTTTGTAGGGCTCTCACGACCGCGCTATGAAAGATTTGAAGGCTTACCCTTAGATCAAAAATTAAAGGATAGGGACGCCGAGCCATGGACGGGCGTCCAAGTCATCAATATTCAAACTGGCGTCTGTGTGCATTGGTTTAGGATGGATGGTCCCGTGGCAGAGCTATACGATGTTGAATTATTACCCCAAGTGATTTGCCCAAAATCTGTTGGATTTGCAACACCCGAAGCCCAGTCATTAATTACTATTGAAGAGAACTCAGCTTAAATTTTCAGGAGCTTCTTTTTCAGCAGATTCTGTTTGATGGCTTATCATCAGCATGCGTGATTCAGGCGTTTCTAAACTGATACGACCTAATAAACCTTGTCGATAATCATTCAATAAAGTAATGGCAGCTCTCTCCAAATCGATACCGTGATTTTTAAGCGGAAATCCTTTTTTCTTTGCAATCGATTCTAAGAGTGCAATGCCATCCGTACTTAAATTTTCTAATTTATAACG
>CAIOHY010000666.1 GCA_903858205.1 uncultured Cellvibrio sp. | reverse complement strand
AGAATCTGCGCAATGCCGTCGCGAGTTATACGGCCAATCGCTCGCTTCAAGAAATTATTCCGCTCCTGATGGTGACCTTTGTGTTTGTCGCGATTCACACTGGCATTAGCGGTGCGGCTGTTTGGGTGTATGCGCTTGCGGGATTATTGTATGGGCTGAGCTACACATTGAGCAAAAATATCCTCTACCCGATTGCGATTCACTTTCTGGTAAACCAAATCCACTTCTCGTTTTTGACTTATCCGCTTTAGTTATTGGCGATCGGAATGGTGATTTATATGCCTTCTCATATTCCCAATTTCTAGCTATAGTTCGCGAGCGTTGCAAAAACATGCAGGTTTATCCCTCTGAATAAAATAGAAGCAGGAGCTTTTTATGAGTGACAATAACGTTTACAGCACCCCGCAATCCCAACTGGTTGATCAAGTTGATGACAGTGAAAAGCCGTTGGCATCCCGCTGGGCGCGTTTGGGTGCATCGATTATCGACTCTATTATCATAATGATCATCCTCGTGCCGGTAATGTATTTCACCGGTGGTTTTGATGGAATGATGGAGGGTGTGCAGCCAGGTTTTGTTTACATGTTTGGTATAGGGATTTTGAATTTTGTTGTCTTCTTTGTAATTAATTATCGCTACCTTATTGCTAGTGGTCAGACCATTGGCAAAAAAGTATTGGAAATAAAAATTGTTGATCTGAATGGCAATGTTCCAGTGTTTCAACCGCAGCTCCTGATTCGCTATGCAGTCTTTGTGTTGCCTGGTCAGATTCCTTTTGTTGGCCAGCTTTTTAGTTTGATCAATGTGCTGTTTATTTTCACCGCAGAAAAGCGTTGTATTCATGACCTTGTAGCAAAGACGAAAGTCGTTAAATGTTAAGTTGGTTAGATTTTTAAAAGGGCGCCACCTGCGATCAGGTGGCGCCTTTTTTATATGCATCACATTTTGCGTAATCTTGTGGTCGCCATTCATCGTTTATTCAGTTATTAGCGCTAGTCTTGCCAGTTCATTTTTAATGTTCGGTATTCACAGTTTAGCTCACTGAAAAATTAACCAAGGAGTCGTTATGTCTCGTCGTACCCTGTCCCTGCTGGCGTTCTCTGCCGTGCTGATAAGCCCTATGCTTCATGCGAGCTATGATAAAGATCACCCGCTGTTTGCTGCCTATCCTGGCGCAGATCTTGAAGAAGCAAAAATGTATGACTATGAAAAATATATCTTTCCGGTGTCAGTTGCAGATGACAGTAAAGACCCTGCTACATTTACGCCATTAGCGATAATCGGCGATTTGTATTTGCACAATTATGAAGTTGAAAATGTGTCATCGCTTAAGGTCTATGAAAACTATGTCGCGGCGGCGAAACAATTGAATTTTAAGCCGCTGTTCTCCTGCGAACTTGAAGCCTGTGGCAGCGAGGATCAAGCGCAGGAATTAGGTTCTTCTATCGCAGTCAGGGGCGATGTTTATAACCACTACCGCAATCCCTATTACTGGATTGGCGAAAAGGAATCGCCCAAGGGAAAAATTGTTGTGGCCTGGTTTTTTGGTGCCTACGGCGATAGTGTCAGCGTGCAACAAGTTGTTCTTGAGGCCGAACCGCTTGAAACCGGTTTGATAAAGGTCGATGCTGCCTATGCTGGATCAACTGTAGAGGCAGTAGAGCCACTTTCTGCGGATGACAAAGCTGAAGATAACGCCATGCTGCCGCGCTACCCCGGCGCGAAAATTTATAACCATAAAAAAATTGAGACCGAAACCGTAAAAATTCCGTTTGCGATTAACGCTACAGAAAAAACGCCTTTGCAATTAACCGGCGACTTAACCAGGCACACCTACACCATCCAAAATGTTTCAACTTTAAAAGTGTATGAAAACTACAAGTCTGCGTTAACTAATGCGGGATTTAATTTTATTTCCCAGTGTGAATTAGACCAGTGTGGTACTGAACAGCAGATCAATGATGTTGGTGATCAATTGGCCTTGGCGGGTGATGTGTACAACTGGTATCGCAAACCCTATTACCTGCTGGGTAAAAAATCCTTACCCACGGGTAATGTCTATGTCGCTTTATTTATCGGTGGTTATGAGTCGACAGTTGGCGTGCAGCAAGTGATTGTGCAAGAAAAAGCTGTACAAACAGGTTTGGTGAATGTAAATGCCGATGGTTTAAAACAGCAAATTGATGCCGATGGTAAAGCGCTGATCTACGGTATTTATTTTGATACCGGCAAAGCGGAGATTAAAGCCGAATCTAAACCTACACTCGATGCAATCGAAGAATTGTTGAAGCGCAATCCAGACTTGCTGCTCTACGTAGTGGGCCATACTGATGATACCGGCGATGGTGCGGCCAATGTGAGCTTATCCAAGCAGCGTGCTGATTCTGTCGTCGCCGCTTTGATAAAAAATTATCAGGTAGCCGCCAACCGTTTACAGGCTCAGGGTGTTGGGCCTTACGCTCCCGCAGGCAATAATACCAGCGATGCCGGTAAACAAAAGAATCGCCGTGTTGAATTGGTGAAGCGCTTGCGTTAATTGTAAAACTACTCTTAAATCCCTCTGGCTAAATCCAGAGGGATTCCATAACACCACATACTCATGGAAGAAAAAATGATGCCCAAGGAAACTCATATGACAAGCCCTGCAACACTGCTACAAAACACCTTTAAATTACCTGCTTTTCGTCCTGGCCAAGAAGCCGTTATTAACGCGCTCTTGCTAGGCCATTCGGCGCTCGCCGTTTTTCCTACGGGTGGCGGAAAAAGTCTCTGCTACCAATTACCCGCTTTGTTGTTTGATGGTTTGACACTAGTAGTGTCGCCGCTAATAGCGTTGATGAAAGATCAAGTCGATGCATTGCAAGCGCTGGGTATCAACGCCGCGCGTTTGGATTCATCGCTCGGTAAGGAGGAGACGCAAGCGATTTATGCATCGCTGCAAAACGGGAGTTTGAAATTATTGTACGTCTCGCCCGAGCGTTTAAAGAACGAACGTTTTGTGCAACGGCTCAGTCATCTCAATATCAGCTTGCTGGCGATAGATGAGGCTCACTGTATTTCTGAGTGGGGGCACAATTTCCGTCCCGATTATTTATTGCTTGCCGATCTTGCCAAAAAATTGCGTGTTGCGCGCGTACTAGCATTAACTGCGACCGCAACACTTAGCGTTGCCGCTGATATTTGCAAACAATTTGAGATACAACCCGCGCATCACATTCAAACGAGTTTCGCGCGCCCGAATTTGCAATTGCGTGTAACACCCTGCACGGCAGAGACACGCATCGAATTATTATTGGCGCGTTTGCACAAACACCCGCGCGATGCCGCGACTATTGTGTATGTCACCCTGCAAAAAACGGCCGAAGAAGTTGCGGCAGCAATTAACGCAGCAGGTTTGAAAGCAGCGCACTATCACGCCGGTTTAAAAGACGACGAGCGTGAGCAAGTACAAAACCAATTTATGAGTGGCGAAGTGCCGATTGTAGTCGCGACTATCGCGTTTGGTATGGGCATCGATAAAAGTAATATCCGTGCCGTGTACCATTTTAATTTACCCAAATCGATTGAAAACTACGTGCAGGAAATTGGCCGCGCCGGCCGCGATGGCAATCCATCTCTGTGCGAAATGCTGGCGGTGGGTGATGATATTCGCGTGCTGGAAAATTTTACCTACGGCGATACCCCCGCCGTCGAAAGTCTACGTGCGCTAGTCGAACACCTGCTCGCGTTTGATGATGTATTTGATATTTCCACTTACGAATTGTCCAATCAATTTGACCTGCGCCCGTTAGTCTTGAATACCGCGCTCACCTATCTTGAGTTGCAAAATGTCATTAGCGCCCAGAGCCCGTTTTACACCGAATACAAAGTGAGTTTTATTCAGGATAAACAATTTATCTTGTCCCAATTTGACCCGGACCGTGCGGCGTTTTTACAGCAATTATTTTCTGCCGGGCGCATGGGCAGAAAATGGCTATCGCTCGATATGCTCACCATTCCACTGCAAATAAATGAACCCAAAGAGCGTATCACCAAAGCATTGGATTACATCGCCGAAAAAGGTTGGATCGAATTAACCGTCGCCAATTTGCGCCAAGGTTACAAAAATAATCAGTCGATTAATTCACCGGAAAAACGTAATTCGTTGTGTGAACATTTAAATACACTATTTGCAGAGCGCGAAGCGCGCGATATCAATCGCATCCACAGCGTATTGGCGTTTGCCAATAATCCCGCTTGTTTAAGCCAGCAGTTGATGCAATATTTTGGCGAGGCCAGCGCGCAGGCCTGCGGCATTTGCAATCACTGCCGCAACACATCACCCGCACAAGTTGAATTACCACTCGCTGCGCCGCTCTCATCCGCACAACAAACCTTGATCGGCAATCTAAAGAGTGAAGGCCATGCAGTGTTGCGCCAGCCTCGGCAACTGGCGAGATTTTTGTGTGGCTTGCCTAGCCCCGCGACCAGCCGCTCTACGTTGAAATCCCATCGCGCATTTGGTGCCTTGGCGGAGGTGTCGTTTCCGGTGGTGTTGGCCGCGTTGGAATAAGGTCAGGCAATAACAATGCCCTATTTGCAATTGGGAGCCACGGCTTGCGTGATTTTCACTTATAAGTGCTATAAGAAGTGTAAATAACTGTTTTGTGTATCGCGCCCTTGGGCGACATGGAATAAAGTCTT
>CAIOHY010000665.1 GCA_903858205.1 uncultured Cellvibrio sp. | reverse complement strand
TCAAAATATCCTCAGCAGCCTCGGTTAACGCCTTTTTTGACAAGGGGCAGTCAGCACCCAGAATCAGTACCACCATGAATTCTTTACCAGCGGAAAGTTCCTTTAAACTCGTTACCTTTCCACCCTCTTCTGTCACCATCAGTTGCAAGTGGTTGGTCTGCGCCAAGGAGGGGAGGGTAAATAAGCTGAAGCAAAGCATTAATAATGCAGCCCCAATCAGCCCTATCTTTAGTGTTTGGTTCATGTTGATCCTCCTCGTGCGTCTTACCAAAATTCTTCACTGATGAAAGTAAAAACGCCTGAATACGATACTACCGATACAAGTGAATATCAACAAGTAATTAGCTGCCAGAACTTATAAATTACTCTTTCGCGCAGCGTTTGCAAATCAGCATGTTGTTTTGTAAAGGACCGGTGCCAAAAAGCTAATTCACTTAGGGTTTTAAATCACTTGGTTAGAAAAAGCGTGTGGAGTTGATTTGAATGAGTATTTGGCAACTTGGTCAGCGTGCCCCGCAGATAAGTTTTAGTAACCTCTGATCAGTTCGGAGACTTTCGCCAGCGTTCAAGAATTGATTAAAATCCTGAGAGATTCAAGTGTTTTATCGACAATTAGCGAAGAAATGCAAAAAAATCAAATGCCCCAAGTAGGGGCAGATGACACAAGAATTCCCCAAGAAAACCACAGTTCTCATGGCGGCGATGGTGCTAATAATGGTGCTGTCGATGAAAGCAGGGCTAAACTGGAGGTAATAATCAGCCAGACGAATACCCTTACACCATCGCAAATAGAAGCAATACTTCGCATGGTTAGGGAAGGTCTCTAGAATCGTTTTAAATGCAACAACCCTTCGTGTGTAATTTCGGTCGATGGTTTCACAGATCCGGGCAGGTTGGCGGATTGGCTTGCTGCTGCGCTTAGGGATGGAGGAGGGTCTGGACTGCTAAGAAGAATATTGGCATCCGAGATGGCATCTTGTTTCGTTTACAGATAACCATCACTTCAATTAATCTACAAGTGATTCAATGAAAAGTGCCCGAGTGTTACCACCCAGGCGACTTATTCCCGCAGCGCCCAAGCCGTAACTAGGGCAAGGGCAGGCAAACCATCCTTTAATCTTTGTAAACCTGCACTAGGGCCTTAAAAAATAAGCAGCGAAGAGAATGAACAGGAAAAAGTATCTTATATAACCAATGTCAAACCCATACACCAAAATAAAGAAGAGCAAAACGAGAACACTTATAAAACTTACCACTTGAAACGAACTTACCACTTGAAACGAATTTACAGCTTGAAACCAATTGCCTTTGACAGGGTCTGATTTGCCACACCAAGGGCAACACCTAGCGTCACTAAGACGCTCACGATTGCAAGCATGACAAGCTCCAATACCCATATGCTAACCCCTTAAAACAATACCTAGTTAAACAAATAAACCCCAAGGTATTACCCCTGAGGCTCAGCTTCACGACCACCCGCCCAAGGATATCATGATGGGCAATTCAACTATTGCATATCTGTTATTTGAAGCAAATAGAATCAGGATATTTAGGACAATAACATTACCAGTCTTTCGATTTACCATCTCGGCCCTTATGGGACCCAATTGTTTCTGTAACTCTTTAAGTGCTTTCGCCATCATGGAAGCAGACTGGCCTGCATCTCCACGACGCATCGGCTCGGGTAGATGTCCGGACTTACGACCGCAATGCGGGTCGTCGAAAAGCCTCGCCTGCATGAAGCGCTGAGGCTTCAGATTAACGAGTCTCGCCGCCTGATCGAGAGCGGCAAGGCTCATTTCAGGAACCCCTCTGTTGCCGAACACTGGCTTGGGCTTAGAGTCTCGTTAGTTACAAGCCAGTGTTATCCAGCCCTTGTGTGCCTGTTCCTTTGGGCGACATGGCCTTCAGACCTTGGGGCCAAGGAGGCCAATCGGGACGCCAGCTTTCTTGCAGGCTTTGGTTGAGAGCGAACTGAGACGTAGGAGGGCCACCGCGTTGAGTAAGGGAAAAAACATAGCTACCGCCCAGAGCCAAGGCATACCAGCATCAATGGCTCGCGCAGTGTGATAGCCATAATAAGCAAAAGCGATGGTCGTCACCGGCACGCCGATCGATGCGAAAAGATACAAGTCCGCTCCGACCTCGCCGCCGATCACTATGGCGATACCCTGCACAAGGCCCAATAGAAGCTGCGCCCCGAACCAGATAACCAACCGGCGGTAGGAACGCGCTAGTTGGGGAATGTCGGCCACAATGTCCGTCATCTAAATCGCCCAATTCTATCGGCACTTCACGCCGATCGAGGCCTAGGTAATTATAATTAGACACAATTACTTCTACCCCATTCCCGCTGGTGCATCTGTCTAACGCAGGCTACACTCGGCGGTAGGAAGATCTGTTTCTCCGGCTGGATTTTGATAGCATCGCCTAGCAAGATACTAGAATGCATTGGCGCGCAAAAAGCTTATAATAAAGCCAATAGATGCATCGACTTAATCGTGACCAGTGAACTAGCTATCGCCGCCTATGATGACCCCATCGGCACCTACGACGATGACCACG
>CAIOHY010000664.1 GCA_903858205.1 uncultured Cellvibrio sp. | reverse complement strand
TTTTCGTGATGAATTGATATTCTTTTTAGATTATCACGGACCCAGCTATGAAAACGTGTACCGATTTTTTCGAAGTCTTCGTTTTGAGAACCAACTTTACCTCCTTGGCGAATAGTATCGGCGTATTGGCTACGAAGCATCGCCTGGAAGAATTTTTGATCTTCTTCTTTCCCGTATGACTGGAGTTGCAGCATTGCGTTTTTCCATCGCTGATTTATTGTGTCACGCTCATGAACATCAGAGAATCGTGAAATCAAGAAACCTTTGAGCATTTCTGTTGCTGTAAGATTCAATCCGCGATCATTCATTGACTCAAAAATATCATACGCACTATCATCTGATGTGGCTGCTATTTCGACCATAATCACGTTATAGCGCAACCAGTCAAGAAAATACGGCAGGATATGTGCATTTAGTAGTTCTTCAGGGAAGATATTGGCAATATCGGTATATCGTTGGGCAATATTTCGGGCTGTAGCACTGTCATGTTCTTGAATCACATATTCGTTGTGCTTCCACAATGCATTAAATACCCGTTGTCGATCATCTGGTTGTGTATTGCCGGGAAGCTTTTCTTCTTGAATATTAAATGTGGTTGTACCATACATACTAGAAAGAATCATGCCCTCGAGTGATTCATTGCCACCTAACTTTTTTTGTAAATGGTTAAGATAAATAAGAAATAATGTCAAAGAAGTGAGCCGTTGCTGTCCATCTACAATGCTTCGTTTCGTCTCTTTGTTACTGATAACGAATGGACCTAGATAGTAACAGGCATAATTTTCAACTGCTTGGCGCATATCACCTTCGTTATAGGCGTTTAAAAATGCACCACATAAATCTGTAACGAGTTGTTCAATATGTTTAAGTTCCCAGCTATACTCGCGCTGGAAGTAATCAATACTGTATCGACGTGAATGAAGAACATCGTATAACCGAAAATCACGTGCATTTATTTTGTTGTTGTTACTCATATTACTCCCTGCAACTTACCACAACCTACTACTCAATAATGTTTATTGCCAAAAACTAAGCTTATAGATAGTGCACTATTCTATAATACTGCCAGTATAGCACTATGCGGTTACGTAATTGCGCGAAACATCATTCGTATGCGACTCGCACTGCGTCCAACGTCTTACAACATTTTTCTAACAACTCAATCGTAGCTGCTGTCTCTGCGTCGTTTAGAAGAAAAATACGCTTCATATCTTGAACATGCAGCCGCATTTGGCCTTGCGTGAGAGAAATGCTTGCAACCGGTTGCACCAGTCGCCGTGCTAAAAGAAACACCTGATTCAACGTCAAAACATCACGCCAAATCTGCTTAATATCCATATTGACGACTTTATTGTCCGGTGTGTCTCGGCTTTTCTGTGATGCAGCATGGACGATATATTTGTTTACCAAAAACTCATTGGCCTCAAATAATTGCACGACTTTGTTCTGCAGCTCATCGACAATTTGGTGCACTGCAATTGATGGAATCGTCTTACGAATCTCATAGAAAAAATGGCGGAAACTATTCGAGTAGAACTTCGGATGTTCTACTCGATGCTCTTCTGTTAGTTTACGAAAACTAATCAGACGCATTTCCATCAACTGGCGCAACACTGAACTCGCCCAGACCGGAGCGAAATCGGGCGTATGCGAAATCCGTAACTGCACGACGAGCTGCAGAAGCATCAGATCGACCATCTCGCTGTTGAGCAAAATAATCTGTTCAGTTAATGAGTTCCGTGTAATTTCATGCGTCTCTGCATTATCGAAAAATGCCGTGTGCAATTCGGCAAGTGTGAAGACTTTTTCGATAGCATGCTTTTTTTCGGTAGAACGTTTCTTTGTCATCGCTACCCCACCCCAAATACCTCAGCCAACAACGATTGCTTGAGCTCGGCGAGAGCGGCGAGTTTGCGCTTATAGATGGCGGTGAGTTGTGAGTTATATTGTTCTAAGGAATTTAAAAAGTTAACTAAATGCACTTGTTCACTCAATGAAGGCAAAGGAACACCAATCTGTAGTAGTTCACTTTTTACTAAACTGGGTAATGTTGTACCTCTATTATGTTGAGTAAAGTCATAAGACAAACAAAAGTAATGCAAAAACCTAGGATCAAGTTCTTTTTTCGAAGTTAAACCGAATGCTGTATCGACATTCCAAAATTTGTGAGATTTAAAAACTGGATTATCAATGGTTCCTTTTCGGCCAATTATTGTGGTGTTTGCTTCACAAATGTATTGCGTTGCATAACCCATCACTTTACCAGCACTTCCATAAATAGGGTATTGACCATTAGCAGATTCGACTTCTTTTTGATTTCGACCATTTTTTATTTCACACACCTCCCCCAGCCTTCGCTCCACCCAGCCCGCGCCGCGCTGGCTGAACACCTGATCGAGGTAGCTATCAAACAGCGCGCGGGCGTTGCGGAGGTTGGCCTCGGCAGCAGCGCTGGCTTCGGCGATAGCGGCGAACGCCGCATCTAGCTGCGCCACGATGCGCTGCTGCTCGGCGAGGGGTGGCAGGGGGAACTGAAACATT
>CAIOHY010000663.1 GCA_903858205.1 uncultured Cellvibrio sp. | reverse complement strand
CTGTGTTAAGGCGTGCCATATTGCCGTTCCAGTCCTGATCAATGGCGCCAAAGTTTCCGTGACCGATAGCAGCGCGAACCAGGTTTGCGTTGTAATTGGTTTTCATACGTTTTACGGTTTCAGCGGTATACCACTTTTCAGCACCAAAACCGGTATTGCTCCAAAACATGGACATGCCTTCGAGAGCAACAGATTGCCCACCTACCAATACCTTATTGCCTTGTACAGTTAAGGGTGCAACATCGGCGTGCGAGAAAGATGTGTAAGACAGCAGCCCTGCGGCCATGCAACCGAGCAGTTTCCAGTTCAATTTCATTATTAGTTTCCTACTGTTGTTGTTCAAATCATGGTTTTGAATGCGAAGCGATGATTCGCTTCGGCAACAGTAGTAACGCGCATGCCAAGCCTTTGGGGCATCCCACTTGTAGCAAACGCTACAAGTGGGCTAAAAATGGGAGTGGGGGGAACAGGGTGATGTGTCGGGCGTGAAAAAAGGTAACACGTAATGGGTTTTACAACGAATTATTGTCGAGCTTTCTATATTCACTGGGCGACATACCCACAAATCGTTTGAAAAAACGCTGAAATGCCGAATGACTATTAAAGCCACATTCCATCGCCATTTCTAAAATCGCCTTATGTTTTTGAGTAGCCAATAACTGCTTCACTTCCTCGATTCGTAATTCATTTATAAATTCATGAAAATTCTTTTTGTAATGACTATTAAGTAAAAACGAGACGTCTCTCGGGCGTAAGCCACACAATTCGGCAAACCGGTCAAGGTTAAGCCGGCTGTCCAAATAGGGCTTTTTCTCCACAATAGTGCGGTCGATCAGTGCAATGCTGTCGAAATCTTTTTGCGTTAGTTCGCGGTTATCTTTTTCCAGCTCTGCATCAGCTGGCGCTGTCTCAGCTGGCGCTGTCTCAGCTGGCGCTGTCTCAGCTGGCGCGACATCCTGCGGGCTACTCGGATCGACGCTAGCTTCAACGTAACCTCCTAGTAGCTCGCGCACATTTTTCATCCAGAACAAAAGTAGCACATTCACGAGAATGATGACGATGTAGCTGTTAAGAAGGCCAATCGTTTCATTAAGCTCGGTGCTGAAATAATTGCCAAAAACAAAACCTAAAAAAGATCCGAGCCAATTGCTGAAAAAGCCGATCAGAATAAGGTCCATTAACCGTATATCGAGCTGGGAAATACTGGACAGTGTATTTCTCATTTTTTTTCTGGCTTGAAGTTCAATATGCCAACACAGCCCTATGTAGAGAACCGGCACACATTTAAATAGCCACCATACAATCTGCAGGGCGAGATATTTTTCGGAGGAATGTGTATGCCAGTTGTGGGGCTGCCAATCCTCATTGGAAATGTTGAAGGATAGAATTAAAACACCTGCAATTAATGCGGGTAGTAGATGTAACAACGTATAAAAACGTTTGAAGGGCACTCCGTAAGTGGTTTTATGCAGGTAAGCCAATAACGCCGGCCCTTGTAACAACAAACTTACCGACAGTAGCGCGGTAGTGATGCTCGTGACTAAATGAGATCGAAAAAAATCATTCCATACCAGCAAATTGCCTGCAGTCACGCCCGCGATTGTTAGGAGAATTGCCAGCAGCGCGTTATGGGCGTCTCTGTTCCTGAGCGAATACATTTTTATGATAAAGCAGAGGAATAGAATTTCGACCAATACGATAAGGTTAAAAACGGCGTGAATATTGAAAATAGCTGACTTCATTATAATAAGCTCCCGGTCAGTATCAGGTAGTGAATAAACTGCGCTAAAACTGGTTAGCGAATAAATTGATCAAACGGAATAACGCTTACCCTTTCGCCCTCTGCCACTGAGCCTTGTTCCGCAGGTAAGTATATATAGCAGTTGGCTTTTGCCATTGCGCTCAATACGCCGGAATTTTGTAAGCCTGCACTTATCACCGTGTTAACGCCATTCGTATTGGTTAGTATTCCACGTTGAAAATCCGTGCGACCCGGTTGTTTTTTTAATGCGTGGCCGGCGATCGCATCGAGCCTTTGCTGCGGTGATATTACCTCGCCAGCAAGATGGCGCAACCCCGGTACGACTAACTGGTGATAGGTCACTGCGGTAGACACCGGATTGCCGGGCAAACCAAAAAACCAGCCTTGCCCCAAACGGCCAAACGCAAAAGGCTTGCCCGGTTTCATCGCAATTTTCCAAAAATCAATTTCACCTAATTCGGCGAGTACCTCTTTCGTATAGTCGGCATCACCCACTGAAACGCCGCCGGTAGAAATCACCACATCGGCCCAATGCATGGCGGTGGTAAATGCACTGCGCAGTGCGGGGAGATCATCGGGAATGATGCCTAGATCGATTAGATCGACGGGAATGCGTGTTAAGAGAGCCGAGAGTAGTGGGCGATTGCTATCGTAAATTTTTCCTGTCGCAGGCATTGCGCCCGCCGGTAACAATTCATCGCCCGTGGTGAGAATCGCAACACGTAGGCTACGCCTTACCGTCACCTGCGCTATGCCGAGCGATGCGAGCAATCCGATATCCAATGCGGACAAACGCTGCCCCGCTGCCATTACCAGGTGGCCGAGTGCAATATCTTCGCCTGCGCGCCGAATGTGTTCGCCCATCTCAGGAATCTGCGTGATGGTGATCTGCTCGCCATTACGCTGCACATTCTCCTGCATGACAACTGTGTCGGCGCCGGCGGGGATTAATGCACCGGTCATAATGCGTATCGCTTGCGTGGAACCTATTGCACCGTTAAAGGGATGGCCTGCGAGTGATTGCCCGATAACACTCAGTGTTGCAGTGCAATCCTGTGCGCGTAATGCGTAGCCATCCATCGCTGAATTATCGCCAGCGGGGACATTAATCGGCGCCGTAATCGGCGCCGCGAGCACGCGATCCAACGCAGCATGCAACACAAGCGTTTCTGTTTCTTGCACAGGCGTTAATTGATTGCAAATACGTACGAGCGCCTCTTCAATAGGTAGCAGGCCGGGTTGAGCACAGTGATCCACAGTTTTCTCCTGCATTGAATACTAATTACCGAAGTGACCAGATTATTTAGCGCAGCATATTGTTAATGCTGTCTGACGCTGAATGCGCCACAAAACTTCCCAATGCGCGATAAACCTCAAATTGGGTTTCTTCAAAATATTGATCGCTGGTGGACTCGTGTGGATACGCGGGATTCAGGTTGCGATAGTAGTGCAAATATTCTGGTTCATTGCCGGTGAACGATAATTTCAAATAGAGTAGGCGACCGATCTCACCATTACTGTATTCAATAATCCCCTCGGCAAAATTCGCGCGCGACAAACCGTTCACTGGGCGTATTGCGCTCACATCCAATTTGATATTGATACCAAAATCAATCGCCGCGTAGCGCTGCAGAGTAATGAGCCCTGCAAAAGTCAGTGTTGGGTCTGCTTCTGCATCGATACAAATAATGGTTTTACATTGCCGCTTGAGTAGCTCATACACGCCCAAATTTTCCAAATGCCCACCGTCGGAACAATTGATATAAGGCGTGCGTTCGCTGGCAAGCCCAAATGCTTCGCGAATCAAGTAAGGTAATCCCGGCGGGCGAAAACGGAAATTGTATTTTGATCCTTTCTGGCTAAATTTTCCGGGGTTTGGCAACCAATAATTCAAACGCAGATTTAACAAGGTTAATAAAAAGCGCAATGGATTTATGGTGCCGACGCCCATATTAGGCGAAACTGCCGCCGCTGAAATCGCCACTGCAGTGCCCAAGTTAAAATGTTTGTCGGCAGTTTCCATCGCTGTTGTTGGGCAATAGCCGGTAAAGTCACTGCCGCAATAATGTTTGGTCAATACAAAAGGAATCGAGCGCCGCGAACGTAATTGCGGATTGGAGCTGCCCTGTAAATTTAAGGTGGTATTAATGATGTGATAGGGCGCCGTACTACCAACACCGTTTAACTCGCTCATTTTTAATTTATCGACATGCACCAGTTTTTTATCCTGTTGGCTCACTAAAAACGTGCGGCTTAATCTATCGCGATAGAATGGGTGGAGTGAAAAACGGTTGATGCTGATGCACATAACGTTGTACAGCCACACTGCCAATCCCATTAAATAAATCCACCACTCCGCGTGCCCGCGCGACAATTGCAATTGATTAACGCGCAGCATGGTTTTGTTGGCTGGCAGGTGTAGTGCGCTCGCTAATTTATCCCAGCCTAGTTGGCGCAACATAAATCCAAGGCTTAATTCATTGGTGATGACAACGTCAATTTGCGCTTGTTTTTCGGTGGTGAATAGGTGAGTCCATTGTGTTGGCGGACAGGTGAAATGCACGCTGTTATTGTCATAAGCGGTGACTGCACAGCCTTCTGTTTCAATATATTTGCTTTGAATAATCGGTACTAAGCGGGCTTGTAATTCCTGCGCAATAAGCGGATCGAACACATAGGGTTGGTGTGCGATATTTTGTTCGTAGTAGTCGAGAAAATTCGAAGCATTGCCGAGATTTTCCAAGCCAATTTTTGCACCGACTTTATCGGCCTGATAATAGCTGAAGGGTGAATTGACTGCTTGAATGCAAAAGAAAAGATAAATCAATACCAGCAATACGGGTGCGAGCAAGCTGCTGATAATCAAAATGAGTTTTCCACGCAATTTGATATAGGCGG
This sequence comes from uncultured Cellvibrio sp., assembly GCA_903858205.1. Classification (GTDB taxonomy): domain Bacteria; phylum Pseudomonadota; class Gammaproteobacteria; order Pseudomonadales; family Cellvibrionaceae; genus Cellvibrio. The sequence continues at coordinate 17,588 of CAIOHY010000663.1, read as the reverse complement.
CCGCTAGCGCAAATACCAGTGCGACAGCGGTGATAGCAATGGTGTTAGCTTGGGTTTTTACAAAATGATTGATGTCGACTAAGAGTGTCGTCGCATTGTAGCCAACAATATTGCGCAAAAAATGCAGTAGGGGAATCATCACTAGCGCGCTGAGTGCAATTACGGCGTAGATCACCAAGCGGCCATCGGCACTATCGCGCCCTTGCCAGTTCAATTTGTCTTTGTAAAAAGGGCGCAGGATAAAACCGCCAATTAAGGGCAAAATGCCTAGCAGTAACGGAAAGAAAAATTGAATTTCCGCGCTGAAGTGTCCAATCATTTCGAGAAACAATTCAGTGATAAATACCGCGAAAATCACGAGCGGAAAAAACGTCAATATACTGCGCAGTACACCTTCCACAAAGAGAATGGGGGTTCGTAAACCATTCATAAATCCACCGGCGCGTAGATATTCGCTGTAGTTGCGAATGTGATTCAGCGCATCGGGTTCATTGCGGCCAATTTTATCGGTTAACAAATGTAGGTTGTCCGCGTCATCTTTAGCCAATGCACTGACACAACTGCCTATGTAACCACCACCGGAGACGGTCGAAAGATAATCGACTTTGGAAAACAACTTCTGGTTGATGAGATGTTGGATCACCCCTAAACAGAATGATGCAGAGCGAATGCCGCCGCCGGAGCAGGCAAGTCCAACCAGGTCATTATCGGTAGTGAAGCTATTTTTCAGCGATCTCGCATTGCGAGGGTCGGCGCAATTAGCGCGCCTATTGGCTACTTCTACCAGCTCCTGCGGAAAAACCTCCTCCTGGAATTTTTCGATCTTTGGTGATTCACTCATGACGACAGTTTCCTTTATTAAAATTCGGGGTGAAGCCTAAAGAATTGTGGTCTGAGATGCAAAGGGAGTTGAAGCAATGGGGATCCTTACCAAGCGCATAAAACCTGCGGTAGCGGCATTGAAATGATCTTGTGCCAGACTTTAGGTCATTATTCCCGTCTGGGGATTGTGCGCTATGCTTTGATTGTCAGGTTCCGGTGGGATTTATCTGACATGACACCGGTTTCAGTTAAACAGTGACGATTGTTGTTTTAGCGCAGTCTACCTCTTAATATGGCCCGTTGAACGCGACATTCTGTTTGGCGGCAATCAGTTTGCGTGAAGCGCCCGCGGGATAGATAGGTTTGTGTGGCGTTGATCGTAATGCAGAAATGATGTTTTGGATGTTTATAATAATGAACGCAAATTTTCTTAATCTCCACGATGCAGTTTTAATTCTCACCTTTATCGAATGCCTATTTTTAGTCGGGCTACTTAAGGTTTTACCGACTGCAAGACCTCAGTCGCGCACACTCTTATCATTCTTCTTTGTGCTCAACGCTATTTGGGTAGTGGTTACACTGTTGTCCTGGAATGAAGCCTTACAGACGCTCAGGATTAATACGACTATCGTAACTCCTGTCTTTACTGCCTTTGCGTTGTTGTTGCAAGGTCCGTGTCTCTATTTGTATTTCCGGTCGCTGGTAGAGACACTTGATTTTAAACATTGGAAGATGTGGTTGCATTTGCTGCCATTTAGTCTGGTGGCATTGGTCATTCTTGTATTTGATGTAGACGGTGTTTCCTGGATTTTGAAATCAGCTATGCCGGAAGAAAAAGAAGCGGCAGCAAGATTTTCCTGGACGGTTATTCGCTGCCTCCCGATTGTTTATATTCTTGCGTGTTTCTCGGTTTTACGTCGCTTTCATGAGCAACAGCAGCATTTGTATTCCGTGGTGTCGCCCGCCAAATTGAAGTTGGATTACTTTGTATTGCTGAGTTTTGTAACCCACTGGCTATGGGGATTTTTCCAATATGTTGTCGGTAATTTTCTCAGCGAGGAAGTGAATGACATTATTGGCAACTGTGAAGACTATTTGGTTGTTCTGCAATTAAACGCACTCTTGGTTTTAGGTTTGATTAACGCAAAAGACCTGCTAAACGTCACCCAATATGATGCCAAAAAAGTCATCAGTCAGCCGTTGGATGAATCCAAAGTCGAATTGGTGGAGCAAGTTATTAATGAACAGAAGATTTATTTGGAAAACAATATCAACCTTGACCGATTTGCGGAGGCTGCAGGCTTAAAGCCCAGAGTGCTTTCTTCAATATTGCATTCGCACTACAAGCTGAATTTTTTTGATTTTATTAACGGTTTGCGCGTTGAAGAAGCCAAGCGTTTATTGACTGATCCAGCGATGGAAGATGTGTCGATTTTGGATATTATTTACAAGTCCGGCTTCAATAGCCAATCATCATTTCAGCGCATTTTTAAACGCGCGACCGGTTGCACACCGAGTGAGTACCGGCGCAATGCGCGCGCCTCCTCAGCTTCTCCAGAATAGGTTTTTTAGGGTCAAAAAAAAGGTTGCACACGCAAGTGTGCAACCTTTTTCATTAAGACAACAATAACTAGTTAGCTGTGCCAGAGCAGCCTCCCATGTTCCAAATGCGCTCTTTCTAAGAAAAATCTGATAAGTAAACTCATCGGGTTCGTTGTGCGTGGGGTATTTTAAATTTCTAATCCAGTCCGGAATTGGTTGCGAAATTTTTGGCATTTTAGCCTCTGGTTAATTGTTTGCAGGTAATGTAGTCCGCCCACCATTCCATCATTTTCACGCGGTCATCTTTGTATTGAGCATGATGTGTGTAAGCGGCTCTCACGCCGTTGCGCTCCATGTGGCTCATTTGGCGTTCTATTGCATCGGGGTTAAAGCCTTGTTCATTCAAAATTGAACAAGCGGTAGTGCGTAAACCGTGGGGAACACATTTGGCTTTGCCTTCGGTGTTGCCGTCATAACCTAGTCGGAAAATAGCGCGGCGCATGGTGTTGTCGCTCATGGGGTCGGTGATGCGGCGTTCAGACGGAAACAACAATTCAAACTGGCCGGTTTGCTCGCGGATTTTTTCGAGTAGGGCGAGCGTTTGCGGTGCGAGCGGGACTATGTGGTCGGTTTTCATTTTCATGCGCGCGGCGGGAATGCGCCAAAGGCGTTCGTTAATATCAAATTCATCCCAGCGAGCGCCGCGTAGTTCACCAGAGCGCACAAAGGTGAGTAGCAGTAATTCAATCGCAAAGCGGGTGATAGGCCGTCCACCAAGAGTGGTTAGGTCGTTTATGAATTGTGGTAGTTGCTCAGGGGGTAGGGCGTCTCTGTGGGTTGTCTGGCGGGCTTTTGAGGTGAGTTCGCGGGCTGGGTTGGTTTCTATGTGCCCAAGCTCCACGGCGTAGGCAAATACGCGCCTAACGTCCTGCAATACCCGCTTGGCTACATCCAAGGCGTTCCGCTGCTCTATGCGCTTAATAATCGTTTTAATGTGCGGCGGGCGCAGTTCAGTGATGGGGGTGATACCAATGCGCGGGAACACATCGGCTTCTAAGCGGCCTATAACTCGCTCGCTGTGGTTTGGTGTCCAGTGACCTAAATTGTGTTGCCACCAGTCGCGCGCGATTGCCTCAAAGGTATTGGCGGCGGCTAATTGCTGCTTTAGTTTTTCCTGTTTTTTATCGAGTGATGGATCGATATTTTTTGCGAGTTTTGTTTTTGCGTTCTCGCGTTCCTTACGCGCATCTTTCAAACCTATTTGTGGGTAGGTGCCAATGGCGAGCGTTTTTTGTTTTCCGGCAAACCTGTAAGCAAGTCGCCAGCATTTGGTGCCGTTGTTTTTGACCAGCAAATAGAGGCCGCCGCCATCGGTGATTTTGTAATCACTTGCGCGTGTGGGAGTTTGTTTGACTTCAATGTCAGTGAGCTTATTGGTCGCCATTTGTCCGCCGAGGTGATTTCTCGATACCAACAACGATACCAACAAATATTGGCGATTGTAAGGGATGTTGCTGGACAATCTCGGACGCTAAAAACGCAAAAACCCGCTGAATTAGCGGGTTTCTGGAGTTGTTTGGATCATGCCAAACTCATAAATGGTGCCCAGGAAAGGACTTGAACCTTCACGGCCGTAAAGCCACCAACACCTGAAGCTGGCGTGTCTACCAATTTCACCACCTGGGCATGCTCAGCAAGCTGAGGCCGCGCACTATAATTAGCGCCATTTGGATTGTCAACGAGGCTTGCGATTTTATTTGTAGGTTTGTCATCTCTGCTGACCTATAATCCAGACCAAGCGCCAGGAACGTTCGGAAACCGCCAATACTGATTACAGGATGCCCAATTGACTAAACGTAAAACCCCGCCCCGCGATGCTTTCGCCGCGCGCGAAGCCGAGAAATACGAAAAACCCATTCCCAGCCGCGAGTATATCCTCGACCTTCTCGATAGCGCCGATCAGCCAGTTACCCATGAACAAATGTGCGTGATGCTCAAGCTCACTGGTGAAGACCAGATCGAGGCCTTGCGCCGCCGTTTGATCGCCATGGCGCGTGATGGTCAATTGATTAGTAACCGCCGCGACGCTTATGTGCGCCTCGACAAAATCGATGTGGTGCGCGGCCGTGTGCAAGGGCATCGCGATGGCTACGGGTTTGTGATTCGCGCCGACGGTGGTGAAGACATCTATTTGCACAACCGCCAGATGCGCAAAGTGTTTGATGGTGATGAGGTGATCGTCCGGCTTTCAGGCGAGCAGTATCGGGGTAAAGAGGAGGGCGCGATTGTTGATGTGCTCGTGCGTAATACCACGCAACTGGCTGGTCGCTTCTTTAATGAAGAGGGTGTGCAGTTTGTGCGCCCGGAAAACCCCCGAATTACCCATGACATTATGATTCCCTTTGGTGCCTATGGTGGTGCCAAGCACGGGCAAATTGTGGTGGCGGAAATCACCCAGCAGCCAGACAAAAACCGTCTGCCGGCCGGCCGGGTTATCCAGGTGCTGGGCGACCATATGGCGCCGGGCATGGAAATCGAATTGGCGATTCAGGCTCATGGTATTCCAAGCGAATGGCCGAGTGCTGCGCTTGCCGAAGCGGCTCTTTTATCCCATGAGGTACTGGCAAAAGATAAATTGCATCGCGTTGATGTACGCAATTTGCCCTTTGTCACTATTGATGGCGAAGACGCGCGCGATTTTGACGATGCCGTGCTCTGCGAGCGCCGCAAGGGTGGCTGGCGTTTGTATGTGGCGATTGCGGATGTGTCGCACTATGTGCCGGTAGAAAGTGCGTTGGATGTGGAGGCGCGTGCGCGTGGCAACTCGGTGTATTTCCCTGACTATGTAGTACCCATGTTGCCCGAGGCAATCTCTAACGGTTTGTGCTCATTGAATCCTCATGTGGATCGTTTGTGCATGGTGTGTGAGATGAATGTTAGCGATGCCGGGCGCATCACCGGTTATCAATTTTATGAAGGTGTGATGCATTCTCATGCGCGCCTGACGTACACCAAGGTCGGTGAAATTCTGACGGGCGATGGCGAGCAGAGTAAAGCGCTGCGCGAAGAATATAAGGCCGTGGTGCCGCAGCTTGAGTTGTTGCACAAACTCTATCAGTGTTTGCGCGTTGCGCGCGATGAGCGCGGTGCAATTGATTTTGAAACCACAGAAACGCGCATTCAGTTTAATGAAGAGCGGAAAATTGAACGCATTGTTCCCATCAAGCGGAATGATGCGCACAAATTGATTGAAGAGTGCATGCTCTGCGCAAACGTCTGCGCGGCTAAATTTATTGAGAAACACAATTTGATTGGCTTGTTCCGCGTGCACGAAGGGCCGACGGAAACCAAGCTCGCCAATTTGCGCGCGTACTTATCGGAGTTAGGTTTGGGGTTAGCGGGCGGCGACAAACCAACGCCGGGCGATTACCAACAATTGCTGCAAATGATTCAGGGCCGCAGCGACGGCCATTTGATCCAAACCGTGATGTTGCGCAGTTTGCGTCAGGCGATGTACCAGGTAGAAAATCACGGCCACTTCGGTTTGGGGTATGAAGCTTATACGCACTTCACCTCGCCGATTCGTCGCTATCCGGATTTGCTCGTGCACCGCGCTATTCGGTCAGTCGTTCGCGGCACTGAACCTAGCACTCATGTACGCCGTGTCGAAACAGCAAAAGCGATCCCCAAGAAATTTATTTACCCCTACACCCCGAGTGACATGGTGGTATTTGGTGAGCAGTGTTCGCGCACCGAGCGCCGTGCCGATGAGGCCACGCGTGATGTAGTGAGCTGGCTGAAATGTGAATACCTGCGCGATCAAGTGGGTGCGGTTTACGATGGTCACGTGAGTGCTGTCACCAGTTTTGGTTTGTTTGTCGAATTGAATGAGTTGTATGTGGAAGGTTTAATTCACATCACATCGCTGCCGCATGATTATTATCGCTTTGAACCAGCGCAACAACGTTTGGTTGGTGAGCGTACGCGTAAAGTCTTTGGGCTTGGTGATGAATTAGTCGTGCGCGTAGTGCGTGTGGATCTGGATAACCGCAAGATTGATTTTGAACTCGAATCCGCCAATGCGATTCGCCGCCCCAAATCAGCGGTTAAAGCCAAGGTTGCCAAACGCGGTGCGTCTCAAGCGCCGGGTAATAAAAAGAGAGCTGGTAAAAAAGACGGCGGTGATAAAACTTTTGCAGCTCCCGTGGTAACAGCGTTTGGTGGTGCAACTGGAGACAGTAAAAAATCATCATCAGGTATTGTTGTTAAAAAAGCCGCAAGTGAAAAACCGGCAACTAAACAATCTTCCGCCAAACAATCGTCCACAAAAGCGACAGCCGGTAAACCAGCTGCAAAAGTAAAAACTGGCAAAACGAAAACGCCAGCAGCTAAAACCAATGCGAGTGGCAAAAAGACAAGTGCAGCTCAACCGGCAGTAAAAACACCGACAGTAAAGGCACCAGTCGTAAAAACAGTTGTTGCTAAAAAGATTGTGGTGAAGAAAGTGGCAGAGGCTGCGGTTGCAGTGCCAGCTAAAAAAGAGACGGAACTTCCGAAAAAACCGGCGGTACCTGCGAAAAAAGCGGTGGCACCTGCGAAAAAAGCGGCGGCTGCTAAAGCTCCCGCTGCGAAAAAAATATCAGCACAAAAACCTGCTAGTGCAAAATCCAAAGGTGAGGTTGATCATGGCCGTAAAACTGCGAAAACTGCAAGCAAGGCAACGTCAGCAACAGTTCAATCGCCTTCGTCAACTACGACAAAAGGCGCGGCTGTCACTGGGACTGCGAAGACAAATGCTAAAAGATCGGTGGTTAAGACTAAGGCAGAGGATTGATCGTTGGCTGCAAAGCGAAAATTTTGTGCTCGACGAAAATCTGAATCGTGAAATTTATGTGGTGAAGGATCGCATCTTGCGCGAGCGTGAAGCCCGGCCCTCTGAACGATAAGCTGAGGGGGAGCGCTCGAATGAAATGAGCGTTAAGCCGCTGTGATTGCTATCTATTTCTGAATAAAAAGTTGGATAAGTGTTTTGAAACGTGAATCTATTTATGGCCTGCATTCGGTGCAGGCGCTATTAAAAAGTGCGCCCCAGCGTGTGATTGAGATTTACATGGTGCAGGGGCGCAATGACCAGCGCTTGCAGAAAATCGTCAGCGCTGCGCAAAGCAATGGAATTCACTGTCAGACGGTGAATCGCAATAAACTCGATGAATTGGTTGGCGATGAAAATCATCAAGGTGTCGTTGCAATCTGTACGCCCGGCGAGACTTACGATGAAGCCTATCTGTTCAAATTGATTGAAGGTCTTAACGAGCCTGCATTTTTATTGATCCTCGATGGTGTGACTGATCCGCACAATCTCGGCGCCTGTATGCGTTCAGCAGAGGCGGCGGGCGTGCATGCGGTTATCGCGCCTAAGGATAAATCGGTTGGTATTACGCCCATCGTGCGTAAAGTTGCTTGCGGTGCTGCCGAGGTGCTGCCCTTTATTCCCGTGACCAATCTGGCGCGCACATTGAAGAACCTGCAGGAAAAAGGCATTTGGTTATTTGGTGCGGCGGGTGAGGCGGAGCATTCTGTGTACGAATCCAACCTGACCGGGCCAATTGGTATTTTGATGGGAGCCGAGGGCGATGGTTTGCGTCGCCTGACGCAAGATACCTGTGACCATTTAATGAATATTCCCATGGCGGGCACTGTCAGTAGTTTGAATGTCTCTGTCGCAACCGGTGTGTGCTTGTTTGAAGCGGTACGCCAGCGTCGTCGCCCCGCATAAACGATCACTGCGTTAGATAGCCTCCTTATTTCCTGTTCATCTATCTCTGGTTCATATTCTTCCTTGCGCAAAATTTTTATTCTAACCAAATAAAAATTTTGCGTAATTGTCATCCTTTGGTCATATGAGCGATTGCCATTACCCGAAACGGGTGCTATAAATGGCAACGTTGTCATTAGATGTTTAACCTAACAATAATAATTCAGGTATGGATATCCCTGATGATAATGCGTAAACGGAGTTTGTAACGATTTGCCGGGACGGGTGTGTTTCCCGAAGTACGGACAATCTATTGCGTAACCGGATAGATAAGTACTGATCCACGGGGCGCTCGAAAAAATCTCAACCGAGTCAAAAACCCAAAGAATTTTTTTTAATTTCTTTGCGGCATCCTTTTGTCTAAAAAAATACACAGAGAGTGAGAGGTCTATGAAAAAGTCATTATTAGCACTGGCCGCGTTGTGCGTGAGCGGCCTATCAACCAGTGCGCTCGCCGTTAATTGTTCGAGTTTTCCTGTGTGGAATAACACCGCTGCCTATGGCGGTGGCACACAAGTGCAAGAAGCTGGAAAGGGCTACAGGGCCAATTGGTGGTCGCAAGGCCATAGCCCCGCTAGCTACTCCGGCCAGTGGCAAGAGTGGGCGTTATTAGGCAATTGTGATGGCGCTGCGTCATCGTCATCCAAAAGTTCAGTCGCGCCATCGTCTTCCAGTGTGCCCAGCAGTGTTGTACCCAGTTCCAGATCGTCCAGCTCCGCTGCTCCTTCAAGCTCATCTATTACTGGCGGCAATTGCACATCGCCACAATATGCTGCGGGTACTAACTATGCGGCGGGTCAATTAGCCCAAAACGCTGGGAGCGAGTATCGCTGTACGGTGGCCGGTTGGTGCGGTTCTACCGCGGCTTGGGCCTATGCGCCGGGTACGGGCGCGCATTGGCAACAGGCATGGGAATTGGTGAAATCCTGTGGCGCTGCCTCTAGCAGTGTACTCAGCAGTGTTGTGCCAAGTTCAATATCGTCATCATCCGTTGCGCCTTCTTCACGCTCGTCCATTGTCTCTTCGGCGTCTTCTGTGGCGAGTCTTAGCAGTCGCTCATCGTCCAGCGTCAGTGGTAATAACCGCGTACCTGGCGATGCCGCAGCACTGCCAAAGCATGCGTTGGTGGGTTACTGGCATAACTTTGATAACGGCAGCGGCCTCATCCGTTTGGCTGATGTAGATGCATCCTGGGATGTGATTGTGATCGCCTTTGTGGATGATGCCGGTAATGGTGCGGTGGATTTCCGTTTGGACCCTGCGCTGAATAAAGCGCAGTTTATTGCCGATGTTGCAGCCAAACGTGCGCAGGGTAAAAACATCGTGCTGTCGTACGGCGGTGAAAAAGGCACGGTGACGCTGAACAACTCCACCAATCTCGCCAATTTTGTTAACAGTACAGCGGCGATCATCAATGAGTACGGATTTGATGGTGTGGACATCGATCTGGAAAGTGGTGCCGGTGTTATCCACGGCGCACCTGTGATCAGCAACATGGTATCGGCAATCAAACAACTCAACACTATGTACCCGGATCTGTATGTCTCCATGGCGCCTGAGCATCCTTACGTGCAAGGTGGTTACGTGGCTTACACGGGAATCTGGGGTGCGTACTTGCCGATGGTCGACCAACTGCGCAATGAGTTGGATCTGTTGCACGTGCAGCTTTACAACAACGGTGGTTTGGCAACACCTTATGCTGCGCAAGCTTATCAAGCGGGCACAGTGGACATGATGGTCGCATCCGCACGTATGCTGATTGAAGGTTTCCCCTTAGCCAACGGTACTGCTGGTAACTTCAAAGGCCTGCGTCCGGATCAGGTTGCGCTCGGCTTGCCGTCTGGCCCACGTGCTGCCGGTTCCGGCCAAGCAACAACTGCTGACATTAACAGAGCAGTGGATTGTCTTGTGAAACGCGGCAACTGTGGCAGTAACTCACCACTGGCTGCCTACGCCGGCTTCCGTGGCGTAATGACCTGGTCGATCAACTGGGATGTGAAAGACGGTCGCATCTTCTCTGTGCCGGTGGGTAATCATTTGAAAACTCTGCCTTGATCAATAAACGATGAGGCGTTATTGCCTCGTGCAAAATCGAAACGCCCGCTTTCATCCAGCGGGCGTTTTTTATGGGCGAAATGTGCGGATCTGCGAGGATGATAGGTTCTTTAGCGACAGGCTCTGCTATCCTTTGCCTGGTATTAAGGGCTGCCCTGACACAGCCGTTTGCCGTCAACCTTTATGGCTGGCGCGATATCGACACAACTCGAATAATGTGGAATTTATATGCGCAATTTCTCAAGAATCATTAAGTTGCTATTGGTTATGACGTTGGCTCATCTGGTATCCGCCTGTGCGCCCGAAGTGGGCAGCCCCGATTGGTGTAAATCCATTGAAGAAAAACCCAAAGGCGAACTCACCATGAACGAAGCTAAAGACTACGCCAAGCACTGTGTATTCAAATAGGCCTTTTAAGGCCACTGCATCTTATAATTAAAATTCACGGTCAGAGAGAGTCACCCGCCACGCGGGTGATTGGCCGTGCTTACATGAGAAAGGTTTAATGAAAACCAATTTTCTAAACATCCACGATCTGGTGTTGGTTCTCACAGCAGTGGAGTGCTGTGTATTGGCGGTGCTATTGAATTTGTTACCCGCCAAGCAGGTGCAGCCGCGCCGTATTTTGTCGGGATTTTTTGTGTTGATAGCACTGGTGTTGACCACCACGCTGATTGTGTGGAACGGCGATTTAAAAACGACGCCGATTAATGATTCTCCCTTTATTATTACGATTCTATCGGCCTGTTTGCTCTTGCAGGGGCCAGTGTTGTATTTCTACATGCGCTCCTTGTCGGAACAAGTTGCGTTATTGCGCTGGCGCAATGGCGTGCATCTCTTGCCTGCACTGATTGCCGCCATCTTGTTGGTGGTTTTTGATATCGATAGTTTGGAATGGCAGCCCGCCACAGAATTAGCGGGAGCCGAAAATGCAGCAGTGGCATTTGTGTGGGCATTAGTAAAACTGTCGCCGCTTGGTTACATCATCGCCTGCGTGATTGCGGAATATAAGTTGCGCGATAACTTAAAACATTTGTATTCCGATATATCGATGTCGGAATTAAAACTGGCAGATGTTGTACTCGCCGGTTTTTGTTTGCATTGGCTTTGGTCATTACTTGCCTATTTGCTGGAAGGCTGGGTGAGTGCATCGGTGAGCGATAAGCTGGGGATCATCGACAACTACCTCACAGTAATACTCGTCAATGGGTTATTTGTATTTGGCCTTATCAATACCCGTCAATTGCTCAGTGTGCACGCAGTGCCAGCGGCCAAGCCCGTACAGCCAACCAAGATGGATCACAAGGTTGAGATTATCGAAAAGGCGATTCATCAGGATAAATTGTTTTTGGAAAGCAACATTAATCTTGAGCGCTTTGCCGAACAGATAGGTTTAAAGCCGCGTGATATTTCTGCGATTTTAAAAATGCATTACCAGTCGAATTTTTTCGAGTTTATTAATCGCTACCGTGTGGAAGAAGCCAAGCGGCTATTAGTTTTGCCAGAATTAAAAGATGAAACCATTCTGGAAATTATCTACAAATCCGGATTTAACAGCCCTTCGGCATTTCATCGCTTTTTCAAGCGGATGGTTGGTCTTACCCCCACAGAGTACCGGCAGCGTGGCAGCGCCGCAAATTAATGCGATTGCTTGATCAGGAATAGCGCGCAATAAAAAACCCGTTACAGCATGACTCTAACGGGTTTTTTATTGAGAATGTAGTCTAGTGATCAGGGCATTGCCACCGCTTTAAAGCGGGCAAGTACCAACCCTGTTGCATCACGCAATTCCAATTGATCGCTGTGCACGGTGTGGATCGCTACTTTTGTTAATGCTTCATTAAATGCTTGCGCTTGCGCTGCACCTTCTGCACAGGCCATGCGCGTACCCGCCATTTCACCTAGCGTAAGTTTTTCACCATCCAGTACATAGCTTCCCATCAGCCGATTACAACCATCCGAGCCGGACAAGCGATTTTCCGTATTGAGGACAATATGAGGTTCGGTCTGATTATCCACCACCGTAATTTCGGTATCGTTTAATAAAATTAATTTCCAATAGGTATTCACCAGTTCAATGTTTGTCGGGCTGGTTGTTTCTGCTGGTGCTACAGCGGTTGGCTGCGATGAGGCCGCTGTACTTGCTTCAGACGACATTGATGAGCTTTGAACTGTCGTGTTGGGCGCCTCATCTTGCTTTGGACTACAAGCGGTATTGAGTAGTACCACTGTCGATAAAATACCGAATAATGTTTTGTTCATCTGTGTAATTCCTTTGGTAATGGATGGCAAAAAATACCGCTGTGTTTGATCTGATAGCTCAGCAGCCAGACCTGACAGCCTGATTATATCTGCAGGCTTATATTCCGCTCGGTGCGCTACAACACTTTCTGCCAATAACCTACATCAATCCAGCGCTCAAATTTGCGCCCCACTTCAGTAAACTGTGCGATTTGTCTAAAGCCAAAACGTTCATGCAATTTTGCGCTTGGTTCATTGGGAATGGCGATACACCCTAACAACACATGGCAGCCTTGCGCCTTAAGTAGCCGAATCAATTCTTCATACAGCGCACTGCCATAGCCTTTTTGTGTCGCATCCTGTTTTAAATACACAGTGACTTCAGCGGTGTGTTTATAAGCACTACGCTCTTTCCATTTACTCGCGTAGGCATAACCCACTATTTCACCTGCGTCCTCACACACCAACCAAGGATAAAGTTGCGTGTAGGCCACAATCCGCTCGCGCATTTGCTCAACACTGAGCGGAGTTTCTTCAAAAGTAATCACTGTGTGTTCGATATAGTGATTGTAAATGGCGCAAATGGCGGAAGTGTCGTTGGGGGTGATGGGCCGGACTATCATATGAGTCTCCTTTAATCACTCATGTACTCAATGTGCTGTTTGCGATATTGATTTAAACAACATCGGGCAGATTTTCATAGACTTCGGTTACCGTCGAATACTGCTCCAACGTCGCGACGATCATCGGCATAGGTTCTACCCAGATGTCTGGCAGATCTTTTTCTTCGGGTTCTTTGATGGCAAATGCAAGCCGTTCTTGCGGTGGAGTAAAGTGTGCTGATGGGCTATTTACGATCTTCATCGTTAAGTCCTTAAAACGGGTAGTCTAATTGCGCCAAATATTGGCGCAATTAAATTAATTGCGCCATAATTGCGCCATATGTTGTTAACATACTTGCGGAATTGTGACATGTCCAGTATCGAGATGCTGCTTGAATCTATTGAAAAGTCGGAAAATGGCCTGAATATAGCGGTTTTTCTGCAGAATTACCCGGATTTAGCGCGGCGCTCGGTGCAACGTTGGTTGGCGCAATTAGTTGATGAAGGGCGAATTGCGCCAGTCGGCGAGGGGCGAGGGCGACGTTATTTGGCTACAGGTGTTCGCCTTGTCGATGAGGACGCCTTCCCCGCGCATATCCCGTTGTCGGTAGATAGTCGCGATATTCTTGCCTACATAAACCAGCCATTGAGTGCACGCAAGCCAGTTGGATACGAACGAGATTTTTTGCTGGCCTACAAACCTAATAAAACACATTACCTTTCGGCAGCGCTGCGCCGGCAATTGCATCGCATGGGTAATACCATCGATATTGCTGCGCCTGCAGGCACCTATAGTCGCGCTATTTTAAATCGCTTGTTGATCGATCTGTCTTGGGCGTCCAGTCATTTAGAAGGAAATACCTATTCGCGTTTGGATACGGTTGAGTTAATTGAAAAAGGTCATGCGGCAAAGGGTAAGGCAGCGCTTGAAACACAAATGATTCTCAACCATAAAACAGCCATTGAATTGCTGGTAGAAAATGCCGCAGAGGCAAATTTAAATCGCTACCTGTTAATGAATTTGCACAGCTCCTTATCAGAGAATTTGCTGTCCAATCCTGCGGATGAAGGGCGTATTCGCCAGCATGCGGTAGATATTGGGTTGAGTGTTTACCGTCCTTTGTCGGCACCGCAACAAATTGATGAATTGTTAGATGTGGTGTTAGCTAAAGTGAATAAAATTACCGACCCGTTCGAGCAGTCTTTTTTTGTGATGGTGCATGTGCCGTATTTGCAGCCATTTGCAGATATTAACAAGCGCACTTCGCGCCTTGCGGCCAACCTGCCATTATTTCGCGCCAACCTTTGTCCATTAACGTTTTTGGATGTGCCAGAGCAAGCTTATAGTCGCGCCACTATTGGTGTTTATGAGATGACGCGGGTGGAGTTATTGCGTGATTTGTATGTATGGGCATATGAGCGTTCTACGCAAGAATATTTGGCAATCAAACAAAATTTATCTGAACCTGATCCGTTGCGCTTGGCCTATCGTGAGTTGCTTAAGCACGCGATGCAAAATGTTGTTAAGCAGCCCCAAAAAGATCCGTTGGTGTTGGTGGATGCGATAGTCGCGAAAGAGGTTAAAAAAGAAGATAGGGATAATGTGAGGGCGTTAATTCTCGATGAGTTGCGACGCATGCATGAGGGCGTATTAGCCCGTTATGGTTTGCGCCCATCTGAGTTTCAGGCATGGAAGCTAAAGCACAAGTAACATGATCTTGATATTGAGTTGTGCCCTGAATCCAACTCGCCGCAATCCGCATCTAAGTCAAAACAGATAGTGCAAAAAGGGGGATTTATATGCTGACGTTTATCTTGTGGTTATTGTTATGGGCGATCTGTTGGCCATTGGCGTTACTCGCATTATTGTTGTGGCCAATTGTCTGGTTGATCTCGATCCCGTTCCGGATTCTGGGTATCGCATTTGACGCGGTATTCGCGTTTCTGCGCGCACTCTTATTTTTGCCATCGCGGATTTTGGGTGGTGGGGCGCAATAAATTGCGCCCCTACAATCTCCCCGTAGGGGTTCAATTTATTGAACCCAACTATTAACTCCTACTAATTACACACTTTTATGTGCAACTGTGTGTGCATGTTGTTCCCAATTCTGCCCATCAAAATTCACAATCGTTACAGTTTTTGGTTGCGTAGTTAGGCAACGCAAATTTACATCCACCCCATCGGGATTTGAACGGGGAATGTAAAAGGGTTTTATTCCGCAGGTTTTGCAAAAGGTGTGTTTGGCTACGCCGGTGTTAAATGTGTAAGTGGTGATGTTTTCTTCGCCGCTGATAAGTCTGAAATTGCGTTTGGGGACAATCAAATGCAAAAAGCCCGTCATATTGCAGATCGAACAATTGCAGTTTTCCACTTCAACTTCGTCGGGTGCTTCCACTTCAAATTGGATTGCGCCGCAATGGCAGCTACCTTGGTAGATCATGTTGGCTCCCGTTACTTTTTAACATGGACGGTGGTTTCAAAATTGCTGCGAAATTGGCATTCGTAAGGCTCAGGATGGCGCTAACTAATTCAGGGCTTCGATCTTGGATAACCATTCATTAAACCCAGCGCACATTGCTCTCATTCTGTCGAGGCCGATTTCTTTTGCGATATTGGGGCCATGAGTGGTTTTTCTGTAAATTGTATTGGCTTCTAGTCGTTTTGATGGTGCGGTTTCTTTTGAGTTGTTGACTGATTCGGGGTTGTTATCAAATTCCAGTAATATGGTGCTAGCCCATTCATGCAACTTTTCGTCTTGTAATTGTGAGGCAATAGCTTCAGGTGAAGAAAATAAAAGCCCCTCAAACTCATACATTTGCACATAGGGGATAAGTTTGTGTTTTTGATATTCATCAACGGCGCTATGAATTTTTTGTTCTAAAGTTAATTTAGTTTCTGCGGCCTCTTTATGCTTGAAACCGTAAAAGTCGTAGAATGTGCTTGTATAGTCAAAGCTATGCACTAAATGTTTTAGTTCATGTTTGACTCTATCAACGCTGATGTTGCCATTAAGGGATACAGGTGTTGCATATATTCCCCGTGTTAATAGATGTGGAACTAGAACCACTTTGACGAACCGCTCTTCGGTCGCTCCTTCTACAGAAATCCCAATCCTTACCATTCTGGCCTTCCTCCAATGAGGTTTTTAGTCCATATATCTCCCATGCCATAATCTTCAAGCCAGTGTTCGAGAGCGTTTGTTTCTAATCTTTTGAATGTTGATGCACCACTGTTTTGATCCACAACAATAAAATCTTCTGGTGCAAACTGATTTGCAAAAGCGACCGATTGTGTTGAGCAAATGACTTGTGTTGTTTTTGATACGGTTTTTATTATTTCTGCCAGAACATCTAGCGCCGCAGGGTGCAAGCCTAGTTCGGGCTCATCTAGTACGATTGTGCTAGGTTTGCTCCATAATGGTTGAAGGAATAAGGTTGCCATGCAAATAAATCGAGCGGTACCATCAGATAATTGGTTGGCAGAGAATGGATATTCGTGTTCACGATGAATCCATCGTAACAAAACTGACTCATCGCCTTTTTCCCCTTGTGGCTCTAAATAAAAATCATGGAAAAATGGAGTCACTGTTTGAATTGCAGAAACTATTTCCTCGTAACTTGTATGATGATGAATTTTGAGAAATCTCAAAAATGGTGCCAAATTACTAGCGTCGGAAAGGAGTGCAAAGCTTGAACTTAATTTCTGTGCTTGTTTGAATCCTGCAGTGGGGCTTGTGTCATGAAAATGGTATACACGGCATTTCTGCATATATTCACGAGTGTATTTTTTCACATATCCACTATCTGCTTCGGCATCTGGTCTCAGCCCACTCTCACCAAGTTTTCCTTTAACTTTAAATAGCTTCGATGAGCCTGTGAATGTGCAATACTCATTGTCAAAAACTAGGGCGTCATTTGTCTCTCCATGCAGAAATTCGACATGATAACCATTATTTCCTATATCAAGCTCGAGCATTATTTTAGGAGTTTTTTTTGCTCCGAAATGAAAAAAAGTATTTGCAAATCCATTTCTTTCTACATAGGACTGAAGCTTTCCGTCAGATAGCTGGCGCAAAAATGTAAAAAGAGAAATGAAATTTGATTTCCCTGCTCCGTTTGCACCTATCAAAATGTTGATGGAGCCCATAGTTAAGTCGAGAAGCTTTATTGATTTAAAGCCCTGTATTCTGACTCGGTGTAGATGAGTATTTTGTTGGTCTGTCATGATTCAACCAAAAGTGCTTAGCGATTTAACTGTAGGTAAGCCTTATCGGGCTGCTAACCAGTTCTTAGGTTGGGGGATTGTATCTGCCGAGTTGAAGCCCGGGCAAGTTTCTTCACTCTTTTCCTTATCTTAGCTCCCTCGGGCGTAGCTACGAGAGAGTGCCTTTCTTGCTTGCAACCTAGGCTTGGTAATGACACCTTTTCTCATATTGTGCTTGCTGCGAGATGGTCATCTTGCTCATTGCTGCGCTCAGCCTACGCGACCGGTTCAACCTACATTTTATTCG
>CAIOHY010000662.1 GCA_903858205.1 uncultured Cellvibrio sp. | reverse complement strand
CTTTTTGATGGTGTATTCTGCTTCGGCAAAGGTTAATTGGCTCATGGTATTCACCGGCTGATTAAGTTTTCGCTATTTTGCCAAATTTGGGGGAATTTTTCAGAGGTTCCCTAGTGGCATTATGCATTTACTTTTTCACGCACCATATTGGTATGCCCATGACGAACCCAATCTATTCCAAAACCTGCCACCACCCCATCCAACCCCAATCCAATCCGCTCGCTGAAAAAAATACCCTGCGCGCATTAATACTCACTGCGGTAATGATGGTTATCGAAATCATTGGCGGATGGTATTACAACTCTATGGCATTGCTCGCCGACGGTTGGCATATGAGTTCTCACGTTGTGGCGCTCGGGTTAGCGCTGTTTGCCTATGTGATGGCGCGCAAGCTCGCGCACGACGGACGCTTTAGTTTTGGTGTGTGGAAAATTGAGGTGCTTGGTGCTTACACCAGTGCAATTTTATTACTGCTGGTTGCAGTGACCATGTTTTATCAGTCTGCTGCACGATTGATTGCGCCTGTGGCAATTCATTACAACGAGGCAATTACGCTGGCGATTATTGGTTTGCTGGTGAATTTAATGTGTGCCTGGTGGCTGAAGGATGGTCACCACCATGGGCATGACCACCACCATCACCATCACCATCACGATCATCACCATGATGATCATGCTCATCATCACCAACACTCGCACGAACATGAAGATTTGAATTTGCGTGCAGCCTATCTCCATGTAGTGACAGACGCAGCGACCTCGGTGCTCGCGATCATTGCATTGTTCGGCGGAAAATTATTTGGCGCTGATTGGCTTGATCCGGTGATGGGTATTGTGGGTGGTGTTTTGGTTGCGGTTTGGGCTTTGGGATTATTGCGTACCAGTGGCCGCGCGTTGCTCGATGCAGAAATGGATGCGCCCGTGGTAGAAGAAATTCGCGATGTCATTGCTGCGAGTTCGGTGCCCGCAGAAATTCTTGATTTACATGTGTGGCGTGTAGGGCGTAACCAATATGCGTGTGTATTGTCATTGCGTACGCAAGCAAATATCGATGCGGAATTTTTCAAGCAACAATTGCGTATCCACGATGAATTAGTCCACATAACAGTGGAGTTAAAATGAATCACGCGACAAGTCTAAAGATTTATACACTTCTTAACGCGGGCAATTTCAAATCTTGGCGCATTAATCAACGGTTTCTGTTTTGTGAACTGGTGGGTATTTAAAAAAGAACAAGACGCCAAATTTTTTTATGCTAGCATCGGCCGAAATCCTATATTGCACAATATCCTTCAGGAGTGTGGGTTGATCCAGGCTGCCATGAATCATTTAGCGACACAGCTAAATGCCTACCTCAAGCGCACCAATAATCTCACGGAAGATATTGTCGTGGTATCCAGTTTGGTAGAGAGCGATGGCAGTGCCGCAGCGCATACCAACAATAAATTAGTTTTACTGCTGACCAATATTGAGAAAGATCCTTTGCCCCAATCGGGTGGATCGCGCGCTACCGGATTTGATGGGCGCGCCTTGGTTGGCAGTCGTTCCGTGTATTTAAATTTGTATGTGATGTTGGCGGCGAATTTCAGCGGCACCAATTATGCGGAAGCACTGAAATTTATTTCCAAAGCCATCGCATTTTTTCAGATGCAGCCGGTGTTTGATAAACACACATCACCGGATTTGGACTCGCGCATCGATAAACTCGTATTGGATATCGAGAACCTGAACATTCAGGATTTAAGTAATCTGTGGGGTTTGTTGGGCGGGAAGTACCTTCCCTCCGTTTATTACCGTGTCCGCATGGTAACCATCAATCCTGATAATGTAGTGGCACAATTGCCCTTGGTTAGCAAACCGCAAGGTGATCTGCGCGGTTAAAAGGGGTCAAGATCCATGGCACATTTCAAACCGATATTGACCCTGGCGGTTGAACACCTTTTTTTTGCCGATGGCCGTTGCCCGAACCTGGTATTCACGACGACGCCTGCAACACGGCGCGTGCTGCAACAATATCAACTGGCAGTTAAATCGGACGCAAATGGAATTACCGTTTTTTCTGATCAGGAATTTTTAGTCGAGTTCGATGAAGAAGCGGTGCTGCGCTTTGAGGTGTTTGCACAAGATCCCTACTTTGGCTTTTACACATTGGAAGCCCAAAATAGAAAATTACCGCTGTACTACCACAGTAGAAATATTACAGCGGATAACACCAGCCTTGTGTTGCTAGATGAACAACCAGCAGAATCGCAAGACCTGCGGCCTACGCGGGCAAAGCCCGGTGATCGCACACCGTTGCTTATGGTTGATATCGATTTAAGCGGCACTGAATTTTCTGCAGCGCGTGAGGCCGATGCACCGGCGGTAGAGCGCTCAATCAAATTCAATACGCGCGACATTTATTGGAAATACTATTTTTTTGGTGAGCTTGCGAAATTGGATTTGGAGATCCATGATTCGAGTTCGCCAAATGCAGTAGCATTTGATCAAAGCGATGAAGCGGTCGCCAAAAATGGCAAGGCATTTATTTCGCAAGTTCCAATTGCGATGAACAGTGCGCCAAAACAGCGGTTTCAGTTAAAAGATAAAAACAATTCAGGCAAGATCCTGATCAAGCGTTTACCCAACGCAGGAGTTAACTTGATCAGCAAGAGTAGGGATCTCAGGGGGCAGCAAATCCTTGTTGCAGAAATTTATGTAAATCAATAGCACTTAAAGGAAAGAATATGGCTGGCGCGTATAAAACTCCCGGCGTCTACATTCTCGAAAAAGACGCTTTTCCCAACTCCGTTGTTGAAGTAGCTACCGCCGTTCCGGCGTTTGTTGGCTACACAGATTTTGCCGATAACAAAGGTAAAAGCCTGCTCAACAAACCCTGGCGTATTTCTTCAATGGCTGAATTTATCAGCTACTTCGGAGGCCCGCCGCCAGCCACCTTTAAAATTGCGCGCAAGGGCAGCGCCGCACCAACGCCAGCGGTCTTTACTGCTGCACCCGGTGCATCGGACGATGAAAAGAAAATCGCCACCGAAATCAACAACGCGCGCACCGCTGTTGCGGCTATCGCCGGTGTGGATAAAAACCCCGATCTATTTAGCGGCGCCGATGAAGATTTTTCACTCGGTAAAGATGGCAAATTTTTCCTCTCGCTGGAAGGTTCCTACTACTTGCTGTATCGCAGCATGATGCTGTTTTTCCAAAACGGCGGTGGTGCCTGCTATGTTGTTTCTGTTGGAAACTACAGCAAAGGTATTGAAGAGGGCGATCTTTCTGAAGGCATCCAATTGCTGAAGAAAGAGCAAGAGCCAACCATGTTGGTGATTCCCGATGCCGTGTCATTGGCAGCAGCCGATTGCTACAAGTTGCAGCAGACCATGGTGGCGCATTGCGGTTATGAAATGAAAAATCGCTTTGCCATTCTGGATGTTTTTGGCGGCTTTCAGGATAACCGCGATAACGAATGTATCGATAATTTCCGCAATAAAATGGCCACCAATTTCCCGGCTTACAGTGCGGTTTATTACCCCTGGTTGAACAGCTCGATTGTGCCGGTAAGTGAATTGTCGTTCCGCAATATCCACGAAGACAGTTTGGCCGATGTGGTGAGTTTGTTGACGCAAGAAGTGCGCGAGACAATCGCCTCCCTGAAAAAACAGGAAAGCATTATCGCCGAGGTCAATAAACTGCCTGCGACGCCAACCATGAGCAGTGCAGAAAATAATGAACTGCACAAAACGCTCAGCGCAGTCTGCCCGCTGTACAACAAAATTCTTGCTGGCCTGCAACACAAACTGAATTTGTTGCCTCCGAGTGCGGCCATGGCGGGTATCTACACCATGGTGGATAACACTCGCGGTGTATGGAAAGCGCCAGCGAATGTCAGCTTGAGCGCAGTATCTTCACCCACAGTGAATATCAATCACGAAGAGCAAGAAGACCTCAACGTGAATACGGCGGGTAAATCCGTCAACGCAATCCGCACATTTATCGGCGAAGGCACTCTGGTGTGGGGTGCACGCACCCTCGACGGCAACAGCCTCGATTGGCGCTATGTGAACGTGCGCCGCACCATGATCATGTTGGAAGAGTCGGTTAAATTGGCGAGCAAAGCCTATGTGTTTGAGCCGAACGTTGCCAATACCTGGGTCACCATCAAGAGCATGATTGGTAACTTCCTCACTGGTGTGTGGAAACGTGGTGGTCTTGCTGGTTCAAGCCCGGAAGATGCATTCAGCGTGCACGTTGGCTTGGGTGAAACCATGACGGCGGAAGATATTCTCGAAGGTATTTTGCGTGTGACGGTATTGGTGGCGTTGAGCCGCCCGGCAGAATTCATTGAGATTACATTCCAGCAGCAGATGCAAAAATCTTAAGTACCTGTTGGTTGATTGATAGGTACATAAAAATTAACGCGAGGTTTTTGTCATCAATTTGCCGGGCGATTCAATTCGCATAGGCAAGCAAGGACTTCGCTCATTTTTCCATCCATAGATAAATTAAGGTAGAGATTACTATGGCAGAAGACGGCTCAACACAATCAGCCAATATTTGGCCACTGCCCAAGTTTCACTTTGAAGTGAAGTGGGATTCCAATGTGATGTCCTTCCAGGAAGTCAGCGGGTTGGATATCCAATCGGAAGAAATCAAATATCGCGCAGGCGACAGCAAACAATTTTCTGTGATTAAAATGCCGGGCATGAAAAAATTCGGCAACGTCACCATGAAAAAAGGCGTGTTCAAAGGCGATAACAAATTTTGGGATTGGCTCAACCAAATTAAATTGAACACCATCAAGCGTGTTCCTATCACCATCAGCTTGCTCGACGAAAGCAGTGCACCCACTATGGTGTGGACCTTGGCAAATGCCTGGCCGACAAAAATTTCTTCTACTGATCTAAAAGCAGAAGGCAATGAAGTCGCCATCGAGAGCATTGAAATTGTTCACGAAGGTTTAACCATTGCAAATGGTTAATAGAGTGAACACCTAAATGCCCGTAGCAGCTCCCGTGAATAGCACAGAAGGCGGTTTATACCCGCCTTCTGCGTTTTATTTCAAAGTCGTTATTGGCACTACCGCCAGCGATACTGATTCATCGTTTCAAGATGTGTCCGGCATTTCCAGTGAGATGTCCACGGAAGATGTTTTTGAAGGTGGTGAAAACCGTTTTGTGCATAAACTGCCGACGGCGATCAAACAGAGCAATCTTGAATTAAAGCGTGGCATAGCGCCCGCCTCTTCACCCTTGGTGACTTGGTGTCAGCAGGTATTCGAAGGCGACTTTATCAGCGCCATTGTGCCCAAATCCATTAGTGTGCATTTGCTCAATGAAAATGCCGAGCCGATTCGTGGTTGGACCTTTGCTAACGCCTTTCCCATTAAATGGGAAGTGGAAGCTTTTAATTCAACCAAAAACGAAGTGGCGATTGAAAAAATTGTGCTGAGCTATACCTACGCGAAGCGAATTTTATAATCAACTGTCATTGGTAGTTACCACTCTTTCTTTGCGATAAATCCGTCATGGCCATAGAAATTAAACAACTGCTGATTAAATCCAATGTGGTGGATGAAGAGGATGATGAGCGTGCAGACGACCGAAATTCTGCGAACGCCAACATCAAGCAAGATGTTTTGCGCGAATGCCGTCGTTTGATTCTCGAAATGCTTAGCGATAAAGGGCAGCGTTAGTTATGACACTTGCTAACGGCACTAAAATAAAATTAAAAATTTCGCCCTGCGACGTGAATGATGGCGTTGCTACGGTAAATGGCAACACGCCCTTTGAAGCGCTGATTAATCCGGCCGGTTATACCCACAGCTCATCGATTAATTATGCCGAAAATCAGGCACTCGGGCCGGGTAGCGAAAAGAAATACAGCAAATCCAATCCGGATAAAATCGAATTCAAAGAATTAATTCTGGATGGCACCGGCGTAGTAGAGGGCACCACCATGAGCGTGCGTGCGCAAATCGCCCTGCTGCGCAAAGTGGCCTATGACTACAACGGCTCAGAGCATGAACCTCCGGTGGTAGAAGTTTCTTGGGGGCCGCTGTTGTTTAAAGCGCGCATGGAAGCACTGAAAGTCAATTACACCTTGTTTAAACCCAGCGGTGAACCGCTGCGCGCCAAAATCGATTTGGTGTTTACCGCTTATAAAAGTACTGAAGAAGTATTTCGCGGTGCGAGTTTGGAATCGCCGGACTTAACGCATTTGGTGGAAGTGAAAGCGGGCGATACCCTGCCCATGCTCTGCTATCAAATTTATAAAGACAGTTCTTATTATCTCGCCGTTGCGCGCCTCAACCAGCTGCACAATTTTCGCCAGTTGCAGCCCGGGCAACTTTTACGTTTTCCTCCGCTGGTGTAATGCGATGGCCAATTCTCCCCTTGCCGATAGCAATGGCGTTGTCAGTATCACAATACTCTGTGATGGCGCCGCGCTTGCGACAACCACTGAAATTGTATCGGTTGATATCCAGTTTAATCTCAACCGGATCAGCACCGCTACGCTGGTATTAAATGACGGCGATATGCCCAACGGGACTTTTCCGCTGAGCGAAACCGAGACCTTTAAGCCAGGCGCACTGGTGACAATTCAATTGGGTTACGACCAGCAGGTCACTACGGTTTTTTCGGGCGTGATAATAAAACACTCGATCCGCGTGAGCGGCGACAATAATTCACGCTTGATTATCGAATGCAAAGACAAAGCGATTGCAATGACTGTTGGTCGCAAAAACGCGAATTACATCGACAAAAAAGACAGCGACATTATCACCTCCCTCATCGGCACCTATGCTGGCTTGACTGCTGATGTCACAGCCACCACAACCGCCCACAAAGAATTGGTCCAGTTTTATTGCAGCGATTGGGACTTCATGGTCGCACGCGCCGAAGCCAACGGCATGCTGGTGAATCTTGATGCGGGCACAGTCGCGGTAAAAGCACCAGCGGTCAGCGCAACCCCCGTGCTCTCACTCACTTACGGAATCGACATTATTGATTTCAATGCGGATCTGGACGCGCGCCACCAATTTCAAAAAGTGAGCACTAATGCTTGGGATCTCGCCACGCTCGCGCTACAGCAAGGTGAAGCGTCCAGTGCCACTGTGAATGCACAGGGAAATATCACCTCTGCCACATTGGCGACGGTAATTGGATTGAGCGAATTTCGTTTGCAAAGTGCAGTGCCGCTGGAGTCAGAATTTTTAACCAGTTGGGCAAAAGCACAGCAGTTGAAGTCCGGTCTTGCGCGTATCCGTGGTCAGGTTAGTTTTCAAGGTAGCGCGCTGGTAAAACCCGGCACCTTGATCGAACTTGCGGGCGTAGGCGCACGGTTCAATGGCAATATTTTTGTCAGCGGCGTTAATCATTCTGTTGTTGAAGGCAATTGGATTACGCGAGTTGAATTTGGTTTGTCGCCCAACTGGTTTACAGAAGCAACCGATGTGATTGCCCCACCGGCCTCTGGCATCACTGCCGGTATCAGCGGCCTGCACATTGGTGTCGTAAAAAAATTGGATGCAGATCCGGAAAGCCAACACCGTGTCCAAGTATCGATTCCAGAATTGAGCGCCGCCACCGATGGTTTTTGGGCCCGTCTCGCCAATTTCTATAGCTCTAATAACTTTGGCGCGTTTTTTATTCCGGAAATTGGCGATGAAGTGGTGCTGGGTTTTTTTAATGATGATCCATCGCACCCGGTTATTCTTGGCAGTTTGTACAGCAGCAAAAATGTACCGCCCTACACTATCGCCGCAGAAAACAATACCAAAGCAATTGTCACTCGCACCAAAATGAAAATGGAATTTGATGAAGACAAAAAAATCATCACCATCATCACGCCGGGTGCGAACAAAATTGTTATCAGTGACGATGGCAAATCCATTTTGTTGCAAGATCAAAACAGCAACAAAGTCACGCTCGATTCCGCCGGTATCACGCTCGATAGCCCCAAGGATATTACGCTCAAAGCGCAAGGAAAAATTGTGATGACCGCGACGCAAAATATTGAAGCTACCGCGCAAATGGATATCAAACAAACCGGATTAAATATCACCAGCACTGCAAATGTCGGATTTACGGCAAAAGGCAGCGCGACGGCAGAGGTGTCTGCTGCGGGCACCACCACCATCAAAGGTGCGATGGTGATGATCAACTGATTTTTTAACAACCATTGTTAAAAACCGAATGGTTTTTGCAAGCGAAAAGGACATTAAACAATGCCACCTGCTGCACGAATTACTGACATGCATGTGTGCCCTATGGTCACCGGCATAGTACCCCATGTGGGCGGGCCGATCAGTGGACCCTGCGTGCCCACGGTATTAATTGGAAAATTACCCGCCGCAGTATTGGGCGATATGTGTGTTTGCGTTGGCCCGCCCGACACCATTGTGAAAGGTTCTGCCACGGTGATGATTGGCGGTAAACCCGCTGCGCGTATGGGCGATACCACCGCGCATGGCGGCAATATTGTGTTGGGTTTGCCGACGGTGATGATCGGCGGTTAATGGATTAGGTGCAGGTATCGCTATGAGCAATAAATCTTTTTTAGGAACTGGCTGGAGTTTTCCACCGCAGTTCACCAGCAAAGGATTGGCAACCGTCAGTGCGGAACAGGATATCCATGAAAGCCTGTTGATTCTGCTATCGACCACACCGGGCGAGCGGGTCATGCAACCCATTTACGGCTGCGGTTTGAAAGCGCATGTGTTCGACACGCTGAATGAAAGTAGTTTTGCGGTAATGCGCGATACGGTGGAAAAAGCGATTCTGTTTTTTGAGCCGCGCGTGATTGTCGAGCGCATCGATATCAGCGAGGACGATTACCGCGAAGGCAAGGTACAAATTCATGTTCACTACCGGGTGCGCGCGACCAATAATCGCTACAACCTGGTGTATCCGTTTTATTTTAATGAAGGCAGTAATGTCTCGCTTTAATGATTTTTTCATCTGCGTTCTGCGCGGCATTGCGCGAGCGAGTCTATGAACGACGCGCGCAATGCACCGACAGAATTTCCGCTACAGCTGCATGTCCGCGATGGCATGAGTCGGCAGCGGCGCTATTTGCCGGCGCTGGAACAAGGCTACTTTAATGTCGATGAAATGTCGTTTGAGCAACTGCTCACCCAGTTGCAGGACTACGCACGGCTGGTGAAATTACCCGGCGTCGAATTTTCGCCCGATGACATTGAACAACTGCTATTTGCACGCGACGAAATTGTGGTGATGGCACAAATCCTATCACTCAATATCGATGAACTTGAGCGACGTTTTAAAGCGCGCTTGCAACAGGAAATTGGTAGCGAAGAATGGGCGTTAAGCGAAGCAGACAACCCTGCTTCGGTATTGGGTTTGGCCTGTCTACTGGATCGCTGGTTGGGCCTGCTTAAACACCCGCAGAGCAGCGCCGGAGAAAATATTTACGGATTAATCGAGAGCGTTATTCTGGGTTTGGCAAAAGAATTGTATCGCTTGCATGGCGTTATGCCTGAGCGAGTAAAGCAATCCCGCTATTTCTCTGCGCAATTTATGAATTTAATCATGGCCGGTGAGCAGCAGGACGAATGGCGCGCTGACCAAGACACCAGAGCGCCGGTTGAGCTCAATATTCGCTCGCTCTATTCCTCATTATTAAAAGCGAGCGATATGGTGCAAGCCAGCGCGCGCCAGTTATTACCGGAATCCATGCAGAGTAAAAATCATGATCCGGCGCTGGCGTTACGCATTGCCTTTGTCACCCTCTATCAAAAATTACAGAAACGTTTGAATCGGTTTACGCTGGATTTTATTGATTTTTATTTTACCCAAGTCTTGCAGGCCAAACCGCGCCCGGTGCAGCCCGATAGCGCTTACCTCGTGTTTCAACCTGGCGCTAAAGAGCGCGAGATACACTTGCCCAAGGGCACTGAATTTTTCGCCGGGATCGATAGCGCCAGCCGCGATATTGTTTACGCCTCCGATGATGACGTGATTATTAATGATGCCCAAGTAGAGCAGCTCTACAGTTTATTTTTCCCGCGCATCAATCTTGATCTGCGCGCGAATCTCACTACGGGCGCCGCAGCAGAAAAACCCAGAAGCACTACAGGCCGCGCCAGTGTTTCCCTGGCCGATGGTTGCTGGTTAAATGCGATCAACGCCCAACCCAAAGCCGACAAAAAAACGCGCGATAAATTTATTGCACAACCGTTTTTTGGCGCTGCGCGCAATCTCACCAACAGCGATGGCCGTGCAAGCGATTTCGCCCAAAGTGCACGCCTGGGATTTGCCGTGGCCAGTAATGTTTTGTTGCTGCGTGAAGGCCAGCGGCACATCAGGGTGGAGCTGGTGTTTGAAAATTTACAGCGCCAGCCCTGGAGCAAGCTGAATAATATTCTGCGTTATTTGCCCAATATCAAAGACACCATTGCCGACGACAAAGCGAAATTTTTTGCCTACTTCAGCAAATTATTCCAACTCAGTCTGACTACCGCTGAAGGATGGTTGGATATCGCTGAATATAAGCCCGCCTACAATGCGACTGATGCGAGCGTTAAACCCAATAGCATAGGTTTAAGTTTTGCGCTGCCGGAAAATAGCCCGGCAATCACCGCCTATAAAAGCGCGCAGCATGGCGATGAGTTAACAACCGAATTACCGGTACTGCGTTTTACGTTAAAAGAAAATTATCTCCAATATCCTTACGATATTCTCAAGCAACTGGTGCTGCGTGAAGTGCGCATTCAAGTGAATGTTAAAGGCTGTCACGATTTGTTATTGCATAATAATATCGGCCAGCTTTCAGCACTCTCACCCTTCGCGCCCTTTGGGCCTATGCCAGATGTGGGCTCCTATCTGATTGTCGGTCACGAAGAAACGCGCAGCAAACAGCTCAGTGCATTGACCGTGGATATTGAATGGAGCGGTCTGCCAACCGCTGCCGGCGGATTTGCCAGTTGGTATCGCGGATATCCCCAAGTAAAAGACAACCCGCAATTTGTCGCGAGTGTGAGTGTACTGGCCGATGGCCGATGGCAACCCGCTGCTGCCGATAACAGCAGCCTTCAACCCTTATTCAGCTGGCCGTTAAAAAATGGTACAGCACATTTGGTTGCAGAAAAAACCTTGTCGGTCAGCAGCGCGATTCCGTTTTATAAAGCGCAAGACCAACACCAAGCCAAACGCCCTTTTCAGTATTCACCGCAGACCCGTTCCGGTTTATTTAAATTTACTTTGCAGGGCCCGCAAGGTGCGTTTGGCCATCGCGAGTATCCCAATCTGCTTGCCGATGTGTTGACCCACAACACGCGCGTAAAGCATCCACGTTTTGTGCGTGCTATTCCTAATCCACCTTACACGCCAGAAATCAGCGCGATACGATTGAATTATTCTGCCGTTTCGATTTTGACACTCGCAGACACCGGCCGCGACGATGATCCCTATCACAAGGATCAATTTTTTCATCTGCATCCCATGGGTTGGGAATGCATATCGCCGCTGCGTCATCCGCGCATGTATTTGTTGCCCCAGTATCCGGATGACGGCTCACTCTTTATCGGCGTAGCGGCGAGCGATATCCAACAACTGAGTTTGTATTTTCATTTGCAAAATAATTCCTTGCCGCTCAGTGAAGAATTGCTTGCACAGGCGCGCAATGAGGGGCGCACAGCGGCACTTACACCGGCGGCGCTGGTGAGCTGGTCCTACTTGAGCGATAACCACTGGCGGCCACTGAACCCGCGCTACATTTTGAGCGATTCCACCGAAGGTTTTATGACCTCGGGAATTGTCAGCCTCACCATGCCGGAAAAAATAACGACCGCTAATACGATTATGCCCGGCGGTCTATATTGGTTAAAAATCAGTGCTAATAAAGCACTGCATCATTTCAGCGATTTATTTTCCGTTTATGCCCAAGCAGTAAAAGTCACTTGGCGATCGGGCGCTCATCCGCCTGCGGAATACCCCATGCAATTGCCACCCGATACGATTAAACGCCCGCGCCAAACCGTTGCAGGTATTACCGGCATCAGTCAAATCATGCCGTCGTTTGGTGGTGTCACGGCAGAAAGTCTCGCGCAGTTGCGCACGCGTATCAGCGAGCGGCTGCGCCATAAACAGCGCGCACTCACGCCGCTCGACTACGAAATGTTGATTCTGGAAAAATTTCCGCAAATTTATAAAGTGAAATGTTTTGCGAATTTGCGGAGCGATCCACTATCACCTATCTGCCCCGGCCGTTTATTAATCATCCCTATTCCCCATCGCCATATGCTTGAGGAAAAAGGCTTTAAACCCTATTTTGATGGTCACCTCATGTTATCCATCAAAGAATTTATTGAGCCGCTCACTCCTGAGCTAGTGCAAGTCGCGGTAGAAAATCCGGTGTATGAAGAAATTCAGGTGCGCTGCGCGGTGCAGTTTAAAAAAGGTTTGCATATCGGCCGCCACCAAAATCAATTGAATCAAGCCCTTTGTGATTATTTGTCACCCTGGTGCGAGCAGGGCAACAGTGTGCATTTTGGTTGGAGTGTGAGCGAGCAAGAAGTGAAATCTTTTATTCACAATTTGGATTACATCGATCATGTGACGGATTTTTCGCTGCTGCGTATTGCTCCTCAAGGTGATGGTCTATTTATTCTGGATGATACCGGCAGCGTGGAAGGTGATGAAAAATATCGCCAAACCCTAAAGCCCACTTATGCCTGGAGCACGGCGGTTCCCTTGCAACATCACTACATAGACACATTGGATCAACAGCGCCAGATTCACGCCCAGCGCACGGGCGTAGACGAACTGGAAGTGGGTAGTACTTTCATCATTCCCTAACAGGCAAGCACGAATAGGCAAGCACGATGGAAAAATTAGACAGAAATGCCCTGAAGAATAAATTCAAAAAAGGAAAAATGCCCTCCGAGCAGGATTTTTCCAATTTGATTGATTCGATGGTCAATATCCTCGAAGAAGGTTTTGATAAAACCAGCCGCGACGGATTAAAAATTTCGCAATTAATGGGCTCGGGCAGATTACTGAGTTTTTATAAAAACATTGCCGTGGAAAGCCCGCAGTGGTTTTTGGAATTGAGTACCAGTGAAAATAAATTGCACTTTGGTACACCCAACTGCCCGCGCGTATTGAGCCTTTACAGTCATAGTGATGAGAGCCAGGGCAACCTGCGTGTTGCGGTAGGCATTAATAAAGAAAATCCGCAGGCGACGCTCGATGTGGAAGGCACAATCGCGTCGACCGGGCGTATGGGTAAAGTCGGTGAGATGCCTGTACCGGCCGATGGCGAATGGCACGATATCACCAGCGCCTTGACCGGCTGCGAAGCCTTTGAAATTGTCGCAGGTGTAGGTGGCCAGGATGCGGATGGAAAATACGCACTGCTGCATGCGTTTGCGTTAAACACGTTTAATGGCAAGGGCAGTATCACCCCGCATGACGCGCACTTTGGCCACAAATGTAATCGCCTGGAATTGCGCTGGCAGCCTGTGCCTGAGCAAGGGCAATTTCATTTTAAATTGCAACTGCGGGTGCAGTGTTCCTATGGCAAAAATATCTGGATCAAATATCACCTGACGCGACTCTGGTTTGATCCTTTGATGTTAGACAGCAGCCTGGCTCCTGAAAATTAATCTGACGAAACGCACAGAGTGATGAACAAAAATATGACCGGATCATCTGCCCAACGTGAATTACATTTTTATCTGACACTGCAACAGAGCAGCCTGTTGTTGGAGGCGTTGGTCGAGCAGCCATTTAAATTGGTATTTGAAATTATCGGTCAATTAAATCATCAAGCGCAGCAATTTTATCAAGCAGAGGCGGAGCGCACTGCGCCTGCACTTTTTGTCATTAGTGCAGTGGATTTCAGTATTTGTATAAAAGCCTTGGGCGAGTTGCCCTACAACCGTGTCTGTGAGTTGGTGAATTATTTACATCAACAATTGCAGACCCAACAGGCAGGTGTAGTCCATCCGGGGGCGACCAGTAAAACGGCGAGGGAATCTGAACAATGAGTTCGTCCGATGTCATTCAGCGTGTGCAACAGGATGCCGATGGTCTCGACTTTGCGAGCTTGCGCAAAGATGGCATCGCACGCGCGCAGGAATTAGCAGGAAATATCTGGACGGATTACAACCTGCATGATCCGGGCGTGACCATTCTCGAACAACTCTGTTTTGGTTTAACGGAACTGGCGTACCAAGCCAATGTGCCGGTTGCAGATTATCTGGCGAACGAGCGGGGACTGATTGATTTTAATCACTACGCGCTCTATAAGCCCCAAGATATTCTTCCAACGCGACCAGTCACCGCCGAAGACTATTGCAAGTGTTTATTGGATCAAGTACCTGAGATAGATGCGATCAGAGTAAGCACGCTCGATAAACCTGGACGTTATGGTGCCTGCCTCTACCAAATTGCTATCAAATTACTGGAGCCTCTCACTGGGCCCGCTTTCAGCGACGAACAAAAAGCCCAGATTGTGCAAAAAGTGAAAACGGTTTTTGTGAAAAATCGCAACCTCGGTGAAGATCTGCACAGCGTCCATATTGAACACAGCGAAGCCTGCTTTCTGCGCGGTGTGATTGAAACCAATGGCAAGCGGAATCCCGCTGCGATTTATGCCGATGTATTTTTTCAGGCAGCGCGAAAAATTTCCTCCAATATTCGCATGGAGCGCTATGAAACACTGGCACAACAACAGATGGATCTGGCGGATATTTTTACCGGGCCGCTGACCCACCACGGTTATATTTACAGCGAAGACTTAAACGCGCAGAGCAGCACCAAACCACTGGAAGAGTTAAATGGGCTGGTGGCGCAAATAGACGGCGTGAAAAAAGTCTATCGATTGGAATTGGTAGATGCGAGCGGTCAAGCGCTGGATTCCCAGGCGCTGGACAGTCAGGCGCTGAATACTCGGGCAATTGATCAGCGATCTTATTTTCTAAAATTTCCGGATGATGCAGCGCAACAACACTGGCTTAAAATTGATTTTAATCCCGGAAAAACAACCGATCCTGCCGGCGTAGTAAAAGCGCGCGGTGAGACGATCGACAAACTCATGGAAGAAACGCGCCGCCATTTGCAAAAATTGGAATTTGAGTACCGCGCTTTTCGCACCAACAAAACCAACGCCGCCAATTTTTACCCGCTGCCCCAAGGGCGCGCACACAGTTATGCGGATTACTACTCTGTACAACACCATTTTCCCAATGTGTACGGAATTAATGCGGCAGGTGTTCCCGGCAGTGAATCGGCCGAACGAAAAATGCAGGCGCAACAGCTCAAAGCTTATCTCTATCCGTTTGAGCAGTTGCTCGCGAATATGCTTGCGCATATTCAACATTTGCAGCAGCTTTTCAGTTTGAATGAACAGCCTAATCACAGCTACTTTGCGCAGTATCTGGATAATCACCAAATTCCTAATTTTGCTGAGCTTTACACTAATAGCAAAACCAGCCTCCTTGAGGTGCAAGCAATTCAGGCGCGTCACGATCCTGCAAGTGACCGAAAAAGCCGCGCGCTGGATACGCTCCTCGCGATCTATGGTGAAGAATTTTCGCAAGAGGCGCTGCTGCATTTTAACTATTATCATCAGGAGCAACCGGACTACTGGGCGATCGATAACAAGATTCGCTATCTCTTGCATTTGGTTGAAATTAGCAACAACCGCTCGGGTGCTTTTGATACCAGTGAGCCTCATTGGCAATCGAGTAATCTCAGCAGCCTGCACAAAAAAATCAATATCCTACTCGGCATTCAGCAGCTCGATAGTGTAGTGCCGCTGTCGCAAAGTATTGCAGCGAATCAAATTCAGCTGGTTGATGATGATGCTATTAGCCAGCCGCTGGGTGCGAGCGATATCAGCAAGCTTGAACAGCAACCTGTTCCCACCTTGAAAACACAGCAACAACAAAAACTCTTGCAGTGGAATTACACCCCGAGCAAAACCCTGACCCTGAGCCCGGCAATGTTGTGCGAAGGAACAAGTATTGATGCTTATCGTCTGCGCCCCCAAGCGCAAGGCGACTTGGTCGATGTGTACTTTTACTCGCAGGCCCAAGGCCGCTGGACACCGCTGAAAAAATCCGTCGAGCGTGAGCAAGCCGTTGCCTATGTGCATAAATTCAAAAAAATAATTACCGATGTCAACGCCAGTTCAGAAGGCTTCTATCTACTCGAACATATTTTGTTGCGCGCGCGCGCAGATGAACAGAATGCGCAGCAAGACTCAGACGATTTCTTTCACTGTCGGTTGAGTTTTATTTTTCCAAAATGGACGGCACGCTTTGCAAACCCCGCATTTCGCCACTTCGCGGAAAAAACCATTGCCAACCATTTACCGGCACATTTATTCCCGCACATTCTGTGGCTTGACCTTACTGAAATGGCGGAATTTGAAGCTTGCTATAAACCTTGGCTGGATGCCTTGCATGAGTATGAGCAGCAAAAACTGGAAGCCACAATTGCGGCAAACACCGTAAAAAAATTGGATCAGGCTGCACAGCAGGTGCGTGCCTGGCTCGCACAAAAAACACCTTCTTCGGCCTATTGGATCTGAGCATGCAAACCGAGCATCGCATTGATGAGCTGATTGTTGACCTGTCGTTTAATACGACCAGGCTCGCTCGTCATGAAAAAGCCTTGCTTAGCGATTGGCTCAGTGAAGATCTGCTACCGGCGCTGGACCAACTATTTTCACGCTTTTCGCCCGGTCAACAGGTATTACGTTTTGAAAAGTTGGAATTTGATTTTGGCAATCTCACCAACCGTAATTATCAACAGACTATCCGCCAACAGCTACTGCAGCAATTTGCGCAGCTGTTGCAAACACAAATATTGGCGATAGTACCAACACATCCAGGTTTACCTGAACAGATCAATCGCGGCGATACTTCAAATCCCCGCTTGGCGCTCACGCAACTCATTCATTATTTGGCCAGTGGCCAATTGTCTGCGCATCAACCCTTTGAACAACCCGTCATACCCAGTGAGCGCAACTTAACCAGTTCGACCAGTGCGAACAGCGCTAGCGATGCACATGGCGTCATCGCCAACGAGAGCGATACTAGCGAGCACGCAGAGAAAAAATACGCTGCCAATAACCGGTTTACTGATTCGCAAGATCTTAAAAAAATCCGTAAACCAATCTTTAAGCAGACTGGTCTACATGAGCAATTATTAGATGCGGTTATCGCACAGCAGGATATCGCTGATCTATTGCGCGAACTACCGCAGCGCGACCTATTGATTAAACGTTTGCTCACGCAGTTTCCCGTGTCTCAGCGCTTGGAACTCTTGCGCCAGCTGGCACCGCAACAGGTGCAAAATACGATTGCCCTGCTCGACTTGCTGCAATTATTTGAACGCAATACGATAAATGCGGCAGCCTACCCGTTGGATTCAAATTTGGTGTGGCACGTGCTCTTGCAGTTGGGATTGGAATATCCACAGGCAAATACGGAATTTTGGTTAAGCCGAATTTTTAACGCGTTTTCTGCGACGGCAATCAAGGTGAATTTACTACAGCAACAGCTAGTGGCAATTAACATTCCCTTTAGCGCTGCAGCAACACCCTTGATAAATTTACAAAGACAGATTGCGCAACTATTGAGTAGCAAAAACGAATCGGGTAGCAAAAACGAATGGAGTAGCGAAAGCGAAGCAGGTAGCAAAAACGAATCGAGTAGTGAACCTGTTGTCGCAGTGCAGTTCGCATCGAACCTTGCTGATAATTCTATGTTATCAAGTGTTATGGATACCCGCGTGCGCGGGTATGACGAAAAGGGCATTTCTCATAGTTTTTTTGGCTCGCGAGGTGCTGAATCAGAAATATCGAATTCAGCGTTATTGAGTTCAGAACAACACGACTCAGACCTACAGAATTCAGACCTACAGAATTCAGACCTACGGAATTCAGAAATACGGAATTCAGAATTACAGTATTCAAACCTACAGAATTCAGATTTACGGAATTCAGACCTACAGAATTCAGAATTACGGAATTCAGAAATATCGAATTCAGCGCTATTTACTTCAGAACTTCAGAACTCAGAGCTTCAGAACTCAAACCAACAGAATTCAGAACAACACAATTTAACACCGTCAAATCCACAGCAATCCAATTCAAAAGAGACTGCTTCGGAACTATTTAACCAAATACCTGAAAATACTGCGCAATCGAATACCGAACATCTGCGCCAACGAATTGCCGCTGCGTTTATCCGCGCCGATACAGCAGAGTTACAACAACTTTGGCCACAACTTCTGGCAAACCAATCAGCCTTGTTATTGGCTGCACTCAAGCACTATTTACCCCAAGCGGAAATTCGGCAGGCATTAATGTTGCGCTTACCGCTAATAGTGCAACTCGATATGATCGCGTTGCTCGCGCCCACTCTTAAGCCATTATTTCTACAGCTGCATAATAAGGCTGCGCAATTCAGTGAATTACTCACTAAGGCAACGGTTATTACCCATGAGCTAAAAAATGCCCTGGCAACGAGCAACACCCTTGAATCACCGGAGCACTCGCCTAACAGTTTATTGCCCGACAGTTTATCGTCCGACAGTGTGTTGCGCCAACTCTGGGAAATTTCGCTCGGCCTCATATTCAATTATCAATCGTCTGTAGCGACTGCAGATTATGGCGGCACGCGGGAATTTTTTGTAATGAGCTTGGCCGCGCGCTATGCCGATCTGCATAACCTTGATAGCAATAATGTGCAGCAGGTTTTTTCCGCGTTGCTCAACGAACCGCAACTACCTCAGTCGTGTCATGTCAATTCTGCGGATCAGCCAACAGGTGTTATTTCTTCCCATCGCAATAGTGGCGCTGAGAAAAATCCGCAATTCATTGAACGAGAGGACTCCCCCGCATTTGCTGTTGCCGCTGAAACAGCGAATCAAGTGCTAACCAAGAGCGACATAAATCGCGCCCACGAGCCTTCGCGTGATCTAGCCAACAGCACCGCTGGCAGTCTAAGCAGTGTTAGCGATCATCAATTATTTGATCTTTGTTTACGATTAAAAAGTGGCGCACTTTCGTGGCAGTCTCTTGCGAATGATATCCCGCTGCTGCAACGGCTGATTAGCAGTTACATCCGCCTTGGTCACAGTGCCACGGCGGAAAACTGCGCTGATTTTGTTGCCGCTATAGAGTCGCAAGCGGAATTAAGTAGCGCGCCCGCTGCATTTTATCGCACTGTGCTGCAATCCTTGATCGCTGATAAATTGATTGATCTTGACGCTATTGCGTTGGAAGTTAAATCGGGCAGCCAATCTTATGCCTCGGCATCGAGAACAAAAATCGACGCGAAAGACGAAATCAACACCATCGAAAATCTATCCAGCATAAAAGAACATGCTTTACCTGTATTGGCTGCTGCTGAGCTTGAATCAAATCTTGCTGGTGTTAATGCAATCACAAATGCAATTAGCCCATTATCACTTGAAGCCCTCGCTGAACAATTGGCGCAAGGAACGCGAACGCCAGAGTCGCTCCATTTGAACCGCGACGAATTTGCCCAACTGGTCGCTATTGTGATCACCAATGCGAAAAATATTGCGTCTGATATTCAGGCTGATCTGATTGATGCAATTCATCAACAAGCGCTGCAAACTGATCGCAAAACCGAATACTACCGCCGTGTACTCGTCACACTGCTACGCCAAGAGTCTCTGGATTTACTGCAGCTGTGTGAGCAGGTTAATCAACAAGAAATTTTATTGCCCGAGCCTGGTCTCGCCCGTGATGCGCAGCCAGTTCGTTCATTGATAAACGCCACTGCTGCTACAGACATTCAATTAATTACGCAAACGCTGTTAACTGAAGCCCAATCATGGGCGCGTGTGCAGGAACTGCAGCTTGATAACAAACAGTGGGAAATCTTAACCAGTGAATTAATTCGACAGACACAAGTAACTGGTCCGGATGCCAGTGCAGAATTAATCGAGGCGATTCAAAGGCAAGCGCGGTTAGCGATCACGCCCGCTATTTATTATCAGTTGATAATTCAATCGCTACTGAAACAAGATCCGATTGACCTTGAGGCATTTGCAGCAAGATCAACGGCCGCAAACCCTGTAGAACTAGCTTCGTCTGATTCCGATAATCGCAACGACATCGTCAGAGATGCGCAGACTGAAAAATCTATTTTTGAAAACCACATTGACTCACACCCGGTTAATCCCGATCAGGCGATGGATTATCCGCTGCTAACAGGGAGTGATAATTCCGTGCACAAACCTGTATTTTCACTAGCGCAGTTACTTGCTGCTGAGCTGCCGCTAAGCCAGGAACAATTACTTGCACTACAACAACATGTTAATGCGCTGCTTCACCGCGCAAATCCAACGCTAATTGGCGAATGGCGTGACTTGTTGGCTGCTGAGCAACATACACGAGTGCTTATCCATTCTGTGCCAGCACATTTGCTGCATCAGATCGCCATGCGTCTGCACGCAGATCGTTACACTTGGCTCGATGGACTAGTAAAACTGGTGATGGAGGCTTTGGCATTACTGGTTAAGGATATAAACAGCGCGGCGATAAAACACACCAAGTGGACATTTATTTTTCATTACCTATTGGCTTCGGATGAGGCAAATCAAACCAGTGCGCGCGCGCTGCAATTATCAATGGCGTTGTGTGAGCAATTGGCGAGTGTCGCTGGCATAGATGATGTTCACCGGCTGATCAATTTAACCGAGCGCCGCATCGCACTGCTTAAACCGCCTGCGCAAAAAAAGCCCGCTATGCGCTTGCAGGATGTTACCACCAACCCCGCCACCCACAGCGACGCAACCACGCCACAATGGGAAGCCGGTTTGCATATCAATAATGCCGGACAAGTGCTAGCTGCCGCATTTTTGCCGCGTTTATTCTCCATGCTGAATTTGATGCAGGACGGAAAATTTATCGATTTGGGTGCAGCCGATCGCGCAGTGCATTTGGTGCAGTTTATGGTGACTGGCCAGAGCACCACACCGGAATACGATTTGATATTAAATAAAATTTTATGCGGGATAAGCACCAGTATTCCGGTGAGCGCTGGCATCGAGATCACTGAACAAGAACAAACGCTCATTGAGCAAATGCTAAGTAGCATGATCCAGCATTGGAAAGTATTAGGTTCAACCTCCATCACCGGTTTGCGCGAAACCTTTTTCCAGCGACAAGGTTGGTTGGTGTTGGAAGAAGATTGCTGGCGCTTGAAAGTAAAAGAACAAACGTTTGATTTGTTGCTGGATCGCCTTCCCTGGAGTATCAGTTTAATTAAACACGGATGGATGGATAAACCCTTGCGCGTTTCCTGGCGCAATCACTCCTGACTTTTTGATTGAGAAACCTGTGCAATGATGATTAGCCAAGCCAATGCCAAAACACTCGAACAGGAACTTGCCTGGTTTGATGCTGTATTGAATTTGCGCTTTACCCATTATTTCGGTGCGCCTGAAACGCAAAAAGCAACTGCGGATGTACGCAGTTTGGTTCCACCGGATGTGAGTGATGATCAATCGCCCTACGCGCAGATTGTGCGTGATTACGCCATGGGTTTTGATGAGCGGCTGGTATTTATTTTGTGTTTGATTCCGCATCTACGGCCACAGGCGCTGGATATTTTTTTCACCCAGAGCCAGGTCACTGGCCGTACCTACACGGAATTTGGCGGCTGGCGCGGCAAAGCCCACAGCGGCTTTTTACCCACGGCTGAAACCGCCGTATTTATTTTGGCCGGGCAGGAATTAAATCGCCGGTTTGCGGCTTTGCAATTATTTGACGAGCAACATTATTTTCTCAAGCAGCGGTTAATCAAACTCGAACACCAGGCGAGTGGCGAGCCATTTTTAAATGCGACTATTTCAGTCACAGCGGAATTTTTACATCGCTGTACCCATGGGCAGGTGCATAAACCGGATTACAGTATTGAGTTTCCGGCGAAATTAATTACCAGCAAACTCACCTGGAATGATTTGGTGTTGTCGCTCGATGTGATGGATGAAATTGATCACCTGCACACCTGGTTGCGCCAAAGTAAAGAGTTGGTCAAGCGCTGGGGTTTGGAAAAATCGATCAAGTCCGGTTACCGCAGCTTATTCTTCGGGCCACCGGGCACCGGTAAAACCCTGACTGC
Organism: uncultured Cellvibrio sp.; assembly: GCA_903858205.1. Taxonomy (GTDB): domain Bacteria; phylum Pseudomonadota; class Gammaproteobacteria; order Pseudomonadales; family Cellvibrionaceae; genus Cellvibrio. The sequence continues at coordinate 7,094 of CAIOHY010000662.1, read as the reverse complement.
AACCCTGTTAGGCGCAAGTGTTGGTGTTGATGTATACCGTATCGATTTATCGATGGTGGTGTCCAAATACATCGGTGAAACAGAAAAAAATCTCGCCGGTGTGTTTGATCAGGCAGAAAATAAAAATTGGATTTTACTTTTTGACGAAGCCGATGCCTTGTTTGGCAAACGCACCCAGACCAGCAGTTCCAATGATCGCCACGCGAATCAGGAAATTTCTTATTTGCTGCAACGGGTGGAAGATTTTCCTGGCGTGGTGATTCTTGCGAGTAATATCAAAGCCAATATCGATGAAGCCTTTGCGCGCCGCTTCCAATCGATAATTTATTTTCCTCTACCCGATGAAACGGAACGGCTGCGTTTATGGAACAATTTGTTGCCAGACAAATCCCTGTTGGCAAGTGATGTTGATTTGCAAGCGCTCGCGGAAAAATATGAACTCTCAGGTGGTTCATTGACCAATGTGGTGCGCTATGCGGCGATCCGCGCAACGCGCATGAAGCGCACCCAACTTGAGCAAGCTGATTTGCTTCAAGGTATCAATAAAGAACTTCTCAAGGAGGGGCGTACGCTCTAACTGACCATGAAAGCTTTTTATATCTTCGCGCTATTTTTGTCACTGGTTTCGCCCCTGTTATCGGCGGCGGAAACACTGCCTGAGGGCGCGCGCGTCAATAAAGACAAATGCCTCGGCTATGATCTGGATTATAAACAATATCCAAAGCCGGTCATCGCCCAAATACAGGCGGATATGTATCAGCTTTATCATCAGGAAGAGGATTGGAAAAAAGATTTTTCGCGCTCCGGCAAGCCGCTAAACGATGGCATCCTCGGGCCGATCACCTGGTCTTGGATGCAACGCTTTTGCAAAAATTTCGCGTTGGATAGCACTGCGGATGTCGTCGCTGCTTTTCCTCCGCGCGCTACGGCAATCGCCGATTTTTCTAAAAAATTTAGCGATGACGCGACAACACTGATCAGCATTCCGTTTGCACAATGGGCTGCAACCCATATCACTGCGTGTGAATTGGATACGGCCACGACACTGGCAAGCGGTAGCGATGTTGATTTACAGGCGCTGGTGCGCTGTTATCACCAACCGGCGCCGGTACAAGAAGAGCCAGTAGCGCCGGTGGTAAATAAGATCCAGCCCTACAGTTTATATGTGTTGCGTGCAGATGATTTTGAAGCGATTGCAAGCAAGGCGAATGCGGCCTCTGCTGCAGATAAAGCGATTGGCAAGATTGCCGGAATTGAGTTCGCCGACAAAGCAAGTGCAACAGCCGAGATAAATACGTTGCTCGCTAGTTTGCCGCCGCAAGAGAGTAAAGACATCAGTGCAAAAATAAGCGCGAAGCTGGCGCAAAAACGGCGCTATGAGATAACCGATAAAGTGTTGAACAGTTTGGTGCAACAGGGCATCAGCGATGCACTCTTTGCTAACTTGCAAAATCTTCCCGAGAAATCGTTTACCGATAAAACCCTGTTTGATAAAGCCGTAAGCACGGCGATCGATAATTCTTTTGCGCAGGCCGCTACATCTGCCACCGCAGTCAGTTCAACCGCGAGCGAAACTGATGGTGCAACAGCCGCAGGAAACGCAAGTAGTCAGGCGAGTGTTGCAAGCGTGAACCTTGCGCCATTACCTAGTGCGGAACGTTTACTATTGCAAATTCAATTGGCGAGCCAGCAGGATTATGTCGTGCTGGATAACGCCGATGCCGCATCACTCATGGGCAATAAAAAACAATTTACCGCGGTCATCATAAAATTGTTGCAGACGTTGCAAGATGTGGAATATCCCACTGAGGATTTACTTCAACGCGCCATTAAAAGCAAAGTGCTAAAAGCATCGCTCATTTGCAAACTGGATAAATCCAACACGGTTGATAATCAGTTGGGCAATTTAACGCTAGAAGAGTCGGCGATTCTCGCGACGGAAATAAGAAGTTATCTATCAGCCAATAATCAGGATAGGGTTAAATACTGTAACGAGGAGCATGAAAAAGCGCTCGATGATTATTACAGTCAAGAGTTGCACCACACCATGGAGCAGCTCTATACCGAGCCTATGCCCAAATACCAAAGCAAACCGATATTGTGGGACGGCAAGGGTAAAAATTGTGGCTGTGTGCCAAAAGAAATACAAACCATGGCCTATGGCATTTACCCCTACTGGAAAGTAAAAGATGCAGCACAGGCATTTGATTTCAGCACTTTTTCTCGCACAGCCTATTTTGGCTTAACCGCCACAGACAGCGGCAAGTTAATGCAAATTAATGCCGCTGCTGGCGCAAGCACTTTATTGAATGACAATAGCGATAGCGCCAAAGCATTTATTCGCGAAGCGCGTCGTTACGGCAGCAAGGTCGATTGGTTGATTGAAAAAGAATTTGCGCTCTCGCCGGGTCTGAGTGAGGAAACCGCACTGAGCGAATTTTTTGATAATTTACACAGCCAAATTGTGAGTTTTTTAACCCTGCCATTAGACGATATGGAGTCACGCCTGCGTGGCCTATCAAGCCTCGGTTTGGCAGGCAAGCCAGTCAATGGTGATGGTGTTACGCTGTATTTTAAAAACTATCCGGACACGCCATTTGCGCGCGAGAGTTTCGCTGCATTTTTTAAAGAACTCAAAACGGAATTGGCCAATAGGGATAAAGCGGACAATCGCTTTCATGCGGTGAAACGCAATACCTATGTCAATATCATGGTCACCCAAACCGATTTTCTAAAATCCGGTTCAGTATTTGGCAACGGCAACATCAACTTGATGACGCAGGTAAGTGAACTTTCTGACGATAATCTCTCCATTCCTGAAATTCAGGAGCGAGTAAAGACCCTTGTGGTTTTGTTGATGGAAGATCCCTATTACAACGCGCTCGATGAAATCTATGCAGTCACCAACAGCACAGACCGCTCGATAATCGCCCCGTTAATGTTTACCGATTATGCGGGTATGAGCGCAACCAACAACAATACCGGCGCTCACCAAATTGATGAGCGTCAAAAGCGCTTGGCATACATTCACGAAAGTTTTGGTGGCGGCGCATTTTGGCCAATGTTGGAGTATCAAAACGCGAGTGACGGCAAAGACTACAGCACCGTCAATGCCTACATCGCCAAACATTTTTCACCGGGTTATACCGAATCCTTGTGGAATGAAACCCTGTGCGGCTACCGTTGGGCGTTAATCGCCATCATGAATATGTGGCTGCTACTGGCGCTGGCTTATCTCATTATTATTTTCTACGTGTATCCGAATCGGTGCAAAAAATTACCCGCCTATGTCCGCTGGCTGCAACATCCGCTCACAGTGGTGACTGTGCTTCTGCCGCCAATTGTGCTCTGGGTGTATCTCATCGTAGTTGACCCAGTGTTTAATTTTATCAACCTCACCAGTTTGATTGGATTAATTGTATTGGCACTGGCGATTTGGGCGGGTATTGATGCGATTAAAGAGTTAAAAGAACTCAAGCCGAATCGCAATTTGTTGCAGCATCAAAAAGAATCGAATCTGCCTACTCGACCAGTTACCACGCAAGAGGCAATGGAAGAAATAGATGACACCGATGTAATAGAGGGTAATAAGTAGTTGTTGTAAATCTGTTGAAGATAAACTTTACTAAACCCAATTTACCATTAAGGATTAACCGGAGCGAACCATGTCCTACACCAGCAGACAAGCCGCACAAGAATCGCAGCAGGTTGAACGTAGCGCGAATAAAGTTGTATCGCCCCAATTTACTGATCAGCGCGCTTCTACCAGTGTGCAGTTAAAGCAGCAGCAACTAATGCAAACAGCGCACTCTCCTGCCCAATTAGCGGCGGAAGAAGAGGAGCCGCTACAAGGTAAATTCGTCGCACAACGTGTCGAAGAGGAAGAGCCATTGCAGGGCAAGTTCGCCACCGCACAACTCGCGGGTATGGAAGAAGAGGAACCCATTCAGGGAAAGTTTGAAACTCTTCAGCGCGCCGCTGAAGAGGAAGAACCGTTGCAAGGAAAATTTGAATCATCAACACCGGCGCAGCGCGAACAAAAACCGAATAACACCGGCATGCCGGATAATTTGAAATCCGGCATTGAAAATTTATCCGGTTATTCCATGGATGATGTCAAAGTCCATTACAACTCCGATAAACCCGCGCAATTAAATGCCCACGCTTATGCACAGGGAACTGATATCCATGTCGCTCCCGGGCAAGAGCAACATTTGCCTCACGAAGCCTGGCATGTTGTGCAACAAAAACAGGGCCGTGTACAAGCCACCATGCAAATGAAAGCTGGCGTGCCGGTAAATGATGATGTGGGATTGGAGAGTGAAGCGGATGTGATGGGGGCTAAGGCCTTAAGTAGTACACAAGGCGCATAGCGTAATTCCGCCGGCAACCCCATGATGATTACCTCCAGATTCTTTTGGGTAATGTAGATACTATGAAGCAGTTAAAACGCCATCGTGATTTGCGCACTGAATTTTCTCCAAAAACAGAGACAGTACAAAGAAACCAATTTACTGATCAACGAGAAAGCAGTGTTGTGCAACAAAAGCAACAACGGCTGATGGCAAGTCATTTTCGGGGTTTGTTGCAACGACAAGCGTCAGGCGTAAGTGCAGAAGATGAAAAAATCGCGCAGCAGGCACCGAAACCAAAATCCGGTGCCCTGCCATCCGATCCAGCCGCTGCCTCTGACGTCAATCGCCGTGCGCTTGCGGTCGAAAAATCGATTAATACCCTAATCAGTAAAAACCCTGATAGCGCGACTCTTGAGCTTGGTATTAAGCAACTGGAAGAACAGTATCAGCTTAAAAATATTAGCTTGGAAAATATCGGTAAAACGAATCCGAAAATAGTCTTTCAGATTAACCCCACCTATGAAGTGATTATTCAATCCGGCGCGACGATTGGTTATCGAATGCTGGGGAGTGGTACGGGTGAAAATACCCAAACGAACGTGCTTTTTAAAACGGGAAACATGACTCTGGGAAGTACAAGTGCAATAGTGGGTAATGACATGATTGCTAATCCACTCTCGCAAGATCACCAGCCAGGTTCTGATTCCAATAAAGATTCGGATCAGGATACGCTCATGTCAAAGTTGGGTGGAGCGGGTAATACCTCCCTTCCCAATCACTCCAAATACATAAAAGGCCACCTGCTTAATCATGATGTTGGTGGTCCTGGTAACGCAATTAATCTATACCCGATCACCGCGGATGCGAATGATAAACACCTGAAATTTGTAGAAAAGTGGGTAAAAGCCAGTGTCCAGGCAGGCTTTGTTTGCTATTACCGTGTTTGGGTTAGCGGTGAATCCATCCAGGCGTTGGGTTCTAGCAAATATCAAGTCAATTCCGATTTTAACTTTGATTTTTTCCGTTACAGCATTGATGGGAATCCCGTGCCCGGATCGCGTCACCAAGGCGCCATCCAATCCCGGTATCAGTTATATGGTGAAAAGCCTTACAGCATCCCCGATGAGTTTAACCAATCAGGGCAGCCGGAGGCCTCTACCCTGAATGAAGCCAAGGGCACACCCAAAGCAAAGGGATTGGGTGGCGAATCCAGCAAGAAAATTTCTGGCTACACGCTTAAACATCCTGCAGGAAAAGGCTTTAGCACGACTGCGCAAACATCGAAGGCATTGCCAAGTATTTATGGAGGTTCGTCGGTGCGTGGGTTTGTAGGGCTTACCCTTGCCCATAGTAAATACGGCGGTGAAGCCAATGAAGTAGGAAGCTTCAGTGGTAGATTTATTGTTCAATCTACCGGGCCAGCCCAAAAAGCAGAGCGCACCAACTGGATTCCCGTGCGCGTTTACTTGGCGAACAATCAGAGCATTGAACTTGGAACCACAGCCTGGATGAGAGATAGCTGGTTTGAAAGAGGCCAAGAATATTCTTCCTCAGTAATGTGGTCAGCGCCGTTAAATCTGACGGATAGTATTGGTGGCATAAATAGCGGTGCAATCGAAACATTCTGGGGTGGTGGTGGGGTATTGCCAACAGGCAAGGAATACCAAAATTGGGCTGAAGTAAACGTTGTTTGTTCGCTTGATGAACGCTTACCACTGGGCATAAATGCATGGATGAAGAAATCCTGGTTGGAATCAGAATAAGCGATAATTTCCACAAATATTTAACGGCGATAGATATGTATAAAAACATAAAAGCATCTGTAAATGATCGAGAAAATATTTGTGCAGCACAACAAGCGACGCTTCCTTCCGCGTTTGCTGATAGGAGGCAATCTACCGCTATACAATTGCAGCAACAACAGCTTATGTCTGCGAGCACGACGACCACACCATTAAAAATGGTTCGTCAAAATATAAATACATTACCCATTGTTCAGTGCGCAAAGTTGGGTACTGGCGGCAGAATGTCCGCACGTGAATTGGTGAAATGGTATTACTCCGGCGGGCGCGGGGAACGTTCGAAGGGAAACGCATTAAGAGAGCTGTACATACAAATAGGTGTTGATATGGAACGCCCAGCGCTTAGAAGAACTCAGGCTACATTGAAAAATGATGAGGTCATTGATGACGATGATATCAATGACCTTGATCGTTGCGTCACGGCAATACTTCAGGGTGGAAAGGAAGCACTACCGCCTGAACGAAAAATTATTCCGGCAGATACCTGGAGACATATCTGGCGTGGCGACTTTAATGGCAGTAAGAAAAAAGTGACTGGTTATCATTGGAAAGGTAGGGGCGATGCCGCCTGGCATGAAGGATTTGGTGCGCAAGCCAATACCACCAATAATTTTTATGAACAAACCGTGCGTGTCCGCGCCGGCAAAGCAGCGGAAATTGCACAGGAGTCAGGTGCAACGGTTGGCAGTGTTAATAACAAAGTGAAAGACGATGCCTCTACCTTTTTCCCCGATGCCTGGAATGAAACCCGAGTAAAAGATGCTATTGAGTTGCGGGATAGTCAAGGAAAAATTACTACCGAGGATGCGGATGGCATTACGCTGGTTAAATCCGGTGTAACGATTTATCCAACCATAGGCTAACTGAGAAAAGTATAGCTAATTGCAGTCTTAACGAGTTTTGAATACAAAATACATTTCTGAGAAGCGGTCTGAAT
>CAIOHY010000661.1 GCA_903858205.1 uncultured Cellvibrio sp. | reverse complement strand
GATTATTTGAAGATAAAGAGTATGGCAGAGGCAAAAACGCCATCAGAAATTATCGCTAAAGAACTGAATTTCAATGTTTTACTGATCAAACGGTGGGTGAAGCGTATCAATGACTCCGACGGCAAGTTCGTTTATGTGAAGCCAGGGAAGAAACCGGAAACGAAACCGAGCGCCACCAAAGGTTCCGAGACCGGCGCTTCTGGGACGTGAGTTGATGTAAGTATTTAGTTCTGTTGAGTTTAGTGGTTAGGTTGGTAGGTTGTTCTTTCAGATCCTCCTGTTGCGTATGTTTGGTTTTCGCGGATGGATATATAATATATATTCAATTAAGTTTCATTGGATACTTATTATATACTTGACATTTAATTAAAAATGTCTATTGTGTTTAAATCAACTAAGAAAATCTTAATTAAACACAAAATAAACATGACCAACGAAATTAATTCATACAAATTACCAACCTGCACCTCGACGCCTGATTACATAATTCCACAAAAAATATATACGACGCGTGAAGGAGCTATCTTGTGCCGGGTGAAACCATGCACAATCCAAAAGAAGGTCAGACTCGGCTACATAAAAGGACAGGGACGTCCCCTGAGGATCCTTGGCAGCGAGCTGCTAAAACTGGCAGCTTAATTATTGTTATAAAACTACTTAACCGATTCATTCAAGGTTAGGTATTTGGCGGTAGTATGGCAAAATAAGCCGAGGTCTCAGCTTTGCCCAAAGAACTTTGCAGGTAATGCCCCTTTAATTCTGCAATACTGCCATGATGATTAAGGAGGAGCGCCGTTTTTCCCGCATCGCCGTAAAGAGTCACATGCTGCGTTGTAAATGTATGTCGGATAACGTTGTGTGGATGCTTCACTCCAGCGCGAATGAAAGCCTCAGACTTCAACTTTGCGTATTCGCTTGGAGACATTGACCAATCCGGAGGATTGGAGAAACTAAGCCACTCCCAGACATTTTTTTCAGCAACCGTCTCCAGTATCTCGTATCTTCTACCCTTTTTATCGATGCTCGCATCGACAGTGATGACTTTTAGATTCAAGTTGATCGCATCCTTGTCGATTCTTCCTGCGGTGCTGCTGCGCATACCCGTGAAGCACTCCAGAGCAAGCCTACCAACAAGCTCTTTGCCTTTGGGAATTTTCAAATTTGCGTGGAGTAATTTTTTGCACTCGGCAGAACTTAGTATCGGCTTTGACTCCTTATCCCTAGCAGTTAGCTTGGGCATGAGTAAGCCCTTCATTGGCGTTGTGTTAATATACTCACGATTGAGCAGCCACTTAAAAAACATCTTGGTTTTTTTGTGGTAAGATTGGCGTGAATAAGTCGCCTTCACGTCTGGAGGAAGGTTTGAGAAAAATTTCTCAAGATCCTCCGTCAAAACCTGCGCAACCTGCTTCTCGGCACCGAGGCTGAACTGCAATGCATCCAAAATCGGTACAAGATGCTGCATGCCAGCAATTGCATCAGGGTTCTCCGCTTTTTTCGCGACAACGAATTTTGCGATGGCGTCTTTGACGGATAGATTGTTGCGGGGTTTACCATACTTATCCCAGACCTCATAGATCTCCTTGATCGAAACCCCATCCCCTACCAACGCGCGAAGAGCACGCCAATCGCGCACTTCTTGGTCAGTTATTCCAAGACCAGCCGTGCCGAGTTTGCGAAACTTGTCTGCCAAATCCGCAGCATGGGCTTCGGCGCGCTCTTT
>CAIOHY010000660.1 GCA_903858205.1 uncultured Cellvibrio sp. | reverse complement strand
TAACAGAAGAAAAAATAACAGAAGAAAAAATAACAGAAGAAAAAATAACAGAAGAAAAATCAGCCTTGGATTCACAGGATGACGACAGTCATGCCGATGTCGATTTTCATAAATCCTCTTTCCTGTGGGGGATGTTGGCTATTGTATTGGCCATAGCGCTGACGGCCGCAACCATTCTTTGGTTGAAACAACCCTTGTGGAAGCCCGTGACACCTTCCGCGCAAAACGAAAAAATTATGAATGCGCTTGCTGCAGACGCATTGTTTGCGTTGGTTCATGCTGACGTGCCACGCCTGCAGCAATTACCCGATTTTTTGCAGCCTGGCGTGGGTTTAGCAAATTTGCCCGAACCCGAAGTCAATTTTTGGCGTAAGTTGGAACAAGCCGGAATCGGCATTGCGCAGCAGCTGGATCAGGTGTGGGTATCTGCCTACCGTGTCGATAATCGCACGCAACCATTGTGGATCATGACCGGTAAATTTGATCCTGAGGCGATTCGTGACTGGTTGAAAAAAAATTACATCATCGATGAAGATTCTCCGCACCAAATTGTATTTTCTTCTGTTGATGAAAACACCTGTGAAAAACAACCGGTGATGATGGCGGTAATTGAACCCGATCGGATAATTCTGGGTGCCCCCGAGCGGGCCGCCGCATTTCGTGGGCGCTTCGATGCGGGCGCTCCGGCAGAAAAGGATTTGTCGGATTGGAATGCAATTAGCCAAAAACAAATGCTGAGTGTGGCGCTGTTTAATCCTGCACAGTTTTCCGATGCATTCGCTGCGGCGGTCTTTGGCAAACTCTCGCTAGATGCGACACCGGTAAAAGGAATCTATATTGGTGTGGAGCCTAGGATGTTGCCGCCAGTGTTGGAGTTTAAAGCGGTGCTTGTTGGCGCAAATCAGGAATTTATTAACAATGCTGAAATGGCCATCACGCCCATGATTGCCGATGCTAAAAATACGATAGTGCAAGATTGGCCTGAAACTCTCTCCATTTATGAGCGAATGAAGCTGAGTAAAACGGAGCAGCAATTGCGCGCTGCGGTGTTTTTTGATGAGAAACTTCACTCACAATTACAGGTTTGGGCTAATTCATTATTCGCTCGAACATTTGCGATGAGCGATAGCGCGGCGGCTGTTGCCGAGGAGCGGATCGATGAAAGGCCGCGCGCATTCGCCGAACTACCCTCGCCCACTCTGCCTGACTTCGCCGTGAATAAGCATTTAAACACTGCGTTTAGCGCACAAACAAGTACAGGTCCTTTTGGGTTAGGTATCAGCAGTATTGAAGCTACCGCGCAGGGGGCAGTGGTTACCTTGGATGTGAGTGCTTTTAATTTACCTAATCTTGGAAAAGAAGCAGAGGGCGTTCAGCTGCGCGTTCTCGATATTGTTGACCATCAGGATCAATCATTACTTGCTGCGAGCGGATGTGATGCAAATGGTGTGCGGCGCGTTGCGAACATCGATCTAGTCTATGACGGCGCGTATCTTGATCAAGGGCAGCCCGTTCCTTACCTCGGCATTCAGGGGACGAAAAAAATTCTCCTGCCAGAAAATATTGCCCTCTCCGCGATTGGTGCAATCAAGGGCGAGCTTAGCTTCAATTTGCCGCTTAACGTCGAACGCATAAAAGTGGATTTACCCTTGGCCGGCAAAGTGATTGATGCGCATGGCCTGCAATTACGTTTCCTCCCCGCTGGTGCGACCCGATTGTATTTCCAGCGTTCAGGAAATAGCGGCGCACTCTTGCAGGTGAATGCATTAAATGCTGACGGGAAGGTGTTAGCGACAACCAATAGGATGCAGGGAGCAAGTCTTTTGTCTGGAGGCCAAACCACCAGTATTGACGTGCAAGGTACCATCGCTGCGGTTGAAGTGGTTGTAGCAAGCAAGATGGAAAAGCAAATTTATCCATTTAGTTTTGGCCGCATTCAGCCGCTGGAACAACCGTTTGCGCAGGAAAAGTCGGCACCGGAATTATTAACAAAGGAGTCCTTAGCCGCACTAAAAAAAGACACGCCGCCAGCAGATGTTCAGTATCCCTATCAGGCACCACAGCAAACCATCGTTGCGGGTCCTGCATTAATTGCCGTGAATCAAATGAATATTCAGGCGCAGCAATTGTCGTTAATAGCGGATATTTATCTGCGCAATCAACATCCACTTACTCGTCAGCTGAGCGCCGCGCGTTTTTTTATTACGGAAGTGGAGGATTCGGCCGGTAATATTCATCCTGTGAATTTTCAAGCGCCTATCGCATTAGAGCATGCCGGTGGAAGTTGGGTGGATGGAAAATTCCAAACGGATTCAGCACAGCCTTGGTTGCGTGGTCTGTTGGATTTGCGCGGGCAGGATTTAGGCGTGAGTGATGTGATTGCCTTCTGGGGAAAGCTGGTGTTTTTGGCCGCATCTGATCCCATCGCAATTCAATTGCCGTTTCAATTTGGTATGCAGTGGAATGGAGCAGATTCTTCATTTAAGTTGGCGCGCTGGGAAGCAGGGCGGTTAATGTTTGATATTCACGGCAGTTTTCCAGAACTGATGGCGATCACGGCATTAGATGACAACGGTCAGCCGGTAAGTCAGGCAGCGGAATTGCGCAGTAGTCTTGGTGTGAATCAGGTCGAATTACCTATTAAGCAGCGTCCGGCAACAATTGAATTCAGTATTGCGCGCAAGCAGGAGATGGAAGAGTTTTCATTTGAAATTCGCGCGCAGCAATAAATACCTGGCGGTGTAAATGCAAAAAAATATTGTTTCCTCTTTGAGTATCGCGCGATATTTGTTGGCCCTCAGTTTTTTTCTGTCCGTCAGTACACAAGCGGCAGTCGTTATTCTGTATCACCACGTCAGTGATTCTACTCCTAAGTCCACCAGTATCAGTCCCGCGCAATTTGAAGCCCAGATGGATTATCTGGAAAAAAATAATTTCACTATTGTCCCTTTGCTGGAACTTACTGAAAAGTTGCGCAAGGGTGAAAGCCTTCCCGATAAAACCGTTGCAATCAGTTTTGATGATTCTTATGTGTCGGTGTACAACTCCGCTTTCCCCCGCTTAAAAAAACGCGGTTGGCCATTCACGTTTTTTGTTAATACTGATTCCGTCGGCGCCGGAAAAGTATTTGTGACTTGGGATCAGTTGCGTGAAATGTCAAAACACGGCGTTACTATTGCTAACCACACCACCCGGCATAATCATTTGCCGCGCCGCGAAAAAAATGAAACGGTAAAACAATGGCGTATACGCATCTCTGCAGAAATTTCCAGTGCGCAACAGAAAATAGAACAGGAAATTGGCCATGCACCCAACATACTGGCATATCCTTTTGGTGAGTATGATATTGAGGTGCAGAAGATTGCCAAGGAGCTTGGCTATATCGCCTTTGGTCAGCAATCTGGCGCACTCTATGATAAAGGCGATTTGCAATCAGTGCCACGTTTTCCATTTGGCGGGAGCTTCACCGAACTCGACGATTTCATCATGAAAGTCAACACCCGCCCAATGCCGACAAAAGCGGTAACTTTTTATGATGATAAAAAAACCAAGCAGAAAAACCTGATTGTAAAAGCTGGCGACAAACCTTGGCTGGTCTTGGAACTGGAAGATACTAATCTGTTGAAAAAAATTAATTGCTTTGCCACCGGGCAAGGAGCTATCACCACAGAAATTATTGACAACAAACTCTGGGTGCAAGCCAAACAACCACTCGAATCTGGCCGCACGCGTTACAACTGCACAGCTTATTCAGGTGAAAAAGGGCGATTTTTTTGGTACACCCAACAGTGGTTAGCGATGGATAAAAATGGCGGGTGGAGTTACAGCGATTGATGAGTCGTTTGATTTAAACGCGGGTCAGTTAAATCAATCTGAGCGCAGGAACGGATATTCAAGAGAGGCGCTCCCAGCGTATGGGAGCGCCTTATTTTTACGGATTAATCGTTAGTTGAATGGTGTCTTTTAGTTCAGTGCCGTCACTACCGGTTAATACTTTGTTGTCGCTATCCAGTAGTTTGGCAGAGAGGGTAACCAGTATGCTCGTGTTCAGTGCCATCGAACTGTTGATCGTTACTTTGCCGGTCGTTGAGTCCAAGGTTACTTTGCTTGAGTCGTAACCCGTGGGCGTGTTGGTGATTTCCCACAGTGTATTTTTTGCGGAATATATTTCAGGATCTATCGACGTGCTGGATGGATAGGTCACTTTTATTCTAGGCTCAACGCTTCCACCTACGGATACAGAAAGTGCTTCCGTTGCTGTCGTGCTGGTCTGGCCAACAATTTCCATTTTTTGTATTTCTGGTTTGGTGACTTTGATTACCAAGGTGCTCGGAATGCCATCGCAGCTCGCGGTCACAGTAACGTCAGTGCCGCTGAAACTTCCGCTGACTGCCGTCACAACACCGGTTGATGCATTTACTGTTAACGCCGCGGTGTTGCTACTGGTTAATGAAACATTTTTGGTGATATCTGTTGATGTCGAGCCGAGATAATCGCCCATTGCCTTCAATGTAGCAGTTTGACCCTGACGCATTTCAAGCGCTTTGTTTGATGTCAGGGTGAGCTTGGTCAGGGTATTGCTGACGGTGAATTCCAGCTCATTTGAGGTGATGATTTTGTCGCTGTTATCTTTACCGCGTGCGATTACTTTAAGCACGCCACTTTTTTTGGTGGAGAGCACAGGTTTGGCAGCGTCGGCAAAGCTCGCAAGTTGGGAGCTCGCGCTATCGACGAGCGACCAGGTCAGTGGGTAGTCGTAATTTTTTCCATCAGAGAAGGTGGTCGTTGAGACAAACGTTGTGTTTTTGCAAACGTCAACGGAGCTGGTTGGATGAGACACAACGATTTTGGTCAGGTTTGCATCGGACAATACAATGTCCTGGGTTTGTGTTGGCAGTCCTGCGTAGGATGAACTCAGCACTAAACCTGTTCCCGTTTTTCCTGCCGCAGTGAATAAACCATTCTTAATGGTGCCAAGGCTTTTGTCACTGAGAGTCCAGGTCGCTTTGTCATTTAAATTAATTTCTTTACCGGTGCTATCGGTGCCGATCAAATTAAATTGCAGTGTGCCTTTTATGTGCACATAGCCATCAGTGTCTGTGTCGGCAAGCGCGATTTTGGTGACACCGTTTTTACTTGCATCAACGGTTTGTGCAACGCGCCCGCTGTCGCCGTCACCACCGCCGCAACCGCTCAGTCCAAATGTGCTCACGCACACTGTCAGTAAAAGTGAATAGGGAATATTGTTAGAACGCATAGGTTACTCCAAAGCCGAGGCCATCAACACGTAAGTTGTCATCCTTGTAATAGCGGATGTAATCGAGTGTCCAGTAAAAGGGTTTGCCCTCGATAATTTGGTCTTGCAGGGTAAAGCCATAACTGAAATCAGAAAAAGTATCTTTGTTGGTCGCAGCATCGCCAAGCTGGGGCAATTGCGTTTCAATGTCAGTTGATGCGTAGCCGAGCAGCACACTGATTTTAAGATCTTCTGGTTGGGTTTCGGGATTGGTCAGCGTGAGATAGATCCCGCTTTGCTGGGCAATCTCCAGCGTTAACGCATTCGCGTTGTCATCGCTCATCGGCGCGGCGACCATGCCTTGTAAGCCGATGCCATCCAGCAAGCCATCGGTAAATTCGACATCTGCTTTGAGCTGGAACAGCGAAGGGGAGAAGGTTTCCCCTGAGGCTTTGACTTGGGTATAGACGCCTTGCCCTGATACGTGAAATGCCAGTGGGCTGTCTGCCTGTGCGCCCAGGCTGACGAGGCCGGTCATTGCGCTGATAATTAGTGCCAATCGTTTACACATAAGTTTTCCTTGCTGTGTGATGTTGTCGTGATTGTTAGCGGTTTGGTTGCGCATTATTCCAGATTGTTGCTGCGAATAACGGTGCGCAATTCATGAATATAGGCACTGCCGCGCCCTGAATATTTCCCCAATTCGGCCACCATCGCACTGCCGGTAAATTGTTGCGGTGCATCGCGCAACTGGGCGCGCAACTGCCGCCAGGGGCGATAGGCGTTATGGGTATTGATATTGTTGAAGTATGCCGTAATCGACTCTTCCACATTGTTAAATTTCTTAACTTCATGTTTTGCGCCGGCGGGGCGCTTGCTGGGGACTATGCCGCAGCCGGGTTTATAGCACCAGTGGCCAAACAAATTGTGCGCCTCTTCAGCAAAACGCGAGGTGCCCCAGCCGGATTCTACCGCTGCCTGTGCCATTACCATCGCCGGTGGAATCGCATCGACACGCAATAGCAGGATATCAACCGCTTTGGCATCATCTGGATAGGTTTCGTAAGTCACATGAAATTTTTCGCGCAATTTTTCGAGGTTGCGTTTATTCACACCGGAGATGGTTTGTGATACATCCCATTCGGCTTTTATTTTTAACAAACGTTCACGTGATTTTAATAATTTTCCATTTTTTTCGGTGACCAGTGGGCGCAACATGTCGAGAAATTGTGCTTTGCGCTCGGGTGTTTGATCGATAGCAGCAAAGTCGGGCAAGAGCGTGCTGCTGCTGAGTTCATCTTCATCGATAAAAAAATCTTGTAGCGGTGAGGACATTAGCGTTACTACCAAGACTAATGTCGCGATTGGAAAGGCGGCCAGTAAAAAGCCCAGTAGCCACTGTGATGCGTTTTTGTTCATAAACCTGTGTATCCAAAAAGTAACAATAAAATTGCTTGTGAATTACAAATCGAGTTGTTTGCGCAACTCTTCCATACGTTTTGCGTTTTCTTCTTTAGTGAGCGGCCGTTCAATTGTCTCGGGCAGCGCGGGTACATTGGGTGCGGGTAATTCCGCACCGTTCATCACCCGCTCGCAGAGTTTTAAATAGTGCCGCTCAAAAATTGGAAAGGCGACTTTCTCGGCATTGGTGGTTAAAAAATACCAGTCACTTGCACAGCCCGCGTGGTACACCGCCGCATGGCTCCACGCGTAAGCCGCTTTGGGGCTAGGAGCGCGGCAGGCTTCTACATAGGCTTGATGCGCATCGACCAAACCGAATTTGCTTGGCTCACCCTGACAGGCGCGAATCATACGGTGCAGTGTGGGCAAATACTCTGACTCTTCAATCACTTTGCGTGCGCCGCGCAAAATCGTTTCTGGCGCAAATTGTGCGAGCGAATTCAACCACAGGCGACGCGCCTGATTGAGCAGTTCATTGTCTTTAAATGCCGCGTAATACTGGTTGTGATAATTAATACGAAACAGCGCAAACACTTGATTAATTGCATCGATATGGCCTTCGCCCGGTGCAGGTTGCTCGCGTTGTGGCTGCGCGAAATCAGCTGGCCCAGCTGCGGTCGTTGAGCTGTTCTGCGAGGCTGCTATCTCTTGTGCGACCTGATGAATGAGGGAGTTGCTGTCCTGCATGATTAACCTGCTGCGAATTGACGGTTGTTAATGCGTGTTGTTTGGCCCAGTGAAATTTCACATGCTGTAAAAATTTGGTATTCCAACTGGCAAGCAATTGATTGCTGTCGCGCCAGTACAATACAAACTCAGCGACTTGCTGCTGGGCAAATTTCAAATCGATATTGGCGAGTTTAAGCACATCGTAAACATCTTTACTCGGCTGCCAATTATCGGGAATGCGTTTGGGTTCGGTGTCGTGTTCCAGTGCCGAGTTGTAACGCATCCACTGGCGTTTGACGTGCTGGATAAATTTGCTGTTCCAGGTGCGGCCAACGTCACCGCGCTCTTGCCAATAGACCACAAATTCCGGAATAGAATCTTCCACAAACGCGAGGCTGATGCTCGCGTGTTTGACCAATACTTCCAATGCATCTTTGCTTGGGCGCCACTGGCTGTGCATCGCCGTTTCCAAATCGCGATTTAAAAATTCCGTATCGCGCTCGCGGACTTGTCGTTCGCTGTCTTCACGCTTTTGGCGGGCGATTTGTGTTTCATAACTGCGCCATTTGTGCAGCACATCTTTTAAAAATTTTGCGCCCCAGGAGTGACTTGTTTCACCGCGCTCGCGCCAGTAAGTCACAAACTCCGGCACCTGCTGACGGACAAATTCTGCAGGGATATTGTGCTGGGCGATCTGCCGCAGTAATTCCTGATCTGGCTGCCAATAAGGTGCGATCAGGTTGGCACCGGCGTTGATCGCTGGTGTCGTAACTAGGTTATCGCTGCTGCCTTGGCTCGCTTCATCAAACGCCAGCGTCAGGCGACGGCTTTCCACATAGGGCGCGGAAGCCAGCGCGATAATGCCCTTATCTTTCAGGTTACGGCTGATGCGCTGCACATCGTAATCCGTCCAAAACGGCATGCTGCGGCTGACCCAACTCTCATCCAAATCCAGCCAGTCGCGCCCGTTGGATGCGGTGAGAGGTAGATAGGTCGCCATATCGCCCAAAATCGACAACATACAGGCCTCCTCAAGCCCGATAGTGGCGGCGAGGGAAGGGGAAATCAGCAGCGGGCGTTCAGGAATTAGCGATGAACTCATGGCTCTCAGGTCGCAGTTGACCAAGTAACGGCAAAGGTGGGAATTGTAGGCGGATAGGGTAGTAGATGCCAGCGTTACGGTTCTTTGCTGTGGGTTGTTGAGCTCTTGTTCTTGTGTGATGTTGGCATCTACACTCTTGAGCGTGTAGCTGTCGGTGGTGTGTTGTCACACCGGAGGTTTGCACAATCATACTAAGGAGAATCTTCATGCAATTGGTGGTGGTACGCACTCTGTTGAAACTGTTGTTCGGTTGCTCGTTGTTGGGAGCTGCTCTTTCTGTTGTGATGCGGATTTCATCGTCTGACGAGGGTCACAACAAGCCGTATCACAGCCTTTGGATTGACAACGTAACGCAGCTAAATCCCGTGCGGGTAGCGCAGGTGATTACGCCCACTACCACTGAAGAAATTGTTGCCGCCATTACTCGAACAACCGGCCATATATCTATTGGCGGCGGTCGTTACAGTCAGGGCGGTCAAGTGGCCTATCCTGATAGTCTCCATATTGATATGCGTCAATTTAAGAAAGTGTTGGCCTTCGATAATAATAAAAAACAAATTACTGTACAGGCAGGCATTCGCTGGCGCGATATTCAGGACTACATAGACCCGCACAATTTATCGGTCAAAATTATGCAAACCTACGCCAACTTTACGGTGGGTGGTTCGCTCAGTGTCAATGTTCATGGGCGCTATGTTGGTGAAGGGCCGTTAGTGAAATCGGTTAAAAGTATTAAATTGATATTAGCGAATGGTGAGTTGAAAACTGCCAGCCCCAGTGAAAATTCAGAATTATTCTATGCCGCAATTGGCGGCTATGGCGGTATTGGAGTAATTACTGAGGCGACGTTGCAATTAGAAGATAATCAAAAAG
>CAIOHY010000659.1 GCA_903858205.1 uncultured Cellvibrio sp. | reverse complement strand
TGCGATACCGCCACCGACTACGCGCTCAATATGGGAATTCGTACCGGCGCCGAGATTATTATGTGCTCGCCCTGCTGCCACAAACAAATCCGCCCGCAATTAAAAAGCCCCGCGTTACTTGCGCCTGTATTGCAACACGGTATTCATCTCGGGCAAGAAGCAGAAATGCTCACCGATGGTTTGCGCGCACTGTTGTTAGAGGCGCACGGTTACGATACCAAAGTGTTTGAATTTATCTCGCTGGAACACACCAGTAAAAATAAAATGATCCTCGCGCAAAAACGCAAAACCCCACGCGACAATAGCGAAATCTTGCAGCAGATTGCTGATATCAAAGCGTTTTATGGGATTACGGAGCAGTGCCTGGAAACGCTGTTACGGAACTAGCTGAGCGCGCAGTTTGCGCTAGCGTTTGTATTGAGTAGGGCAGTAGCCGCGATTAATTTCAGGCGAGCGCAGTTGAAGGTGCTTGGTTTTTCGCCCGCTCACGCGCTCACGCCACAAGCGAAATGATGAGGGTTTCAGCTCGCGCCGCATCAATACGCGCACATCTGGCTCACCTAAGTCGTAGAGTGTTTTTATAGCTTCAAAAGGTGTGCGATCTTCCCAGGCCATTTCAATAATGCGTGAGATGTCAGATTGAGTGAGCGATGTGTCGTTATTCATTGCGGTACCTGCATGGTTTGCTACTGGTACGCATTTTTGGCATTGTGGATCACAAGTGCAGAATAAAAGGCCCCGCTCATCGCCATGATCCGGGCCTTTTATTTTCTTATCATTTGTTGTTATTTCAAATTCATGCAGCTCGCGTAGTAGCTCACGGTTGCTGGCCAATCAGAGAAAATGCCAATCACGCCGACATCCTTCGCCAGTACATGCAACGCATCCATCATATCGCCGTCGTTATTGATCGCCGGATTCATTGTTTGGTAATACCAGCCGCCGCCATTTTTCAATGGGCCTGCGCGTTCAAATGACCAGGTAATCATTTTCAGGCCGGCCTTTTTGGCATTGCGCGCGTATTCGGATGGGATAATTTTATTGTTGTTGTCCAGTGCCAGCAGCACCCAAATCGGTGGGGCGACAATGTTAAAACCTTCGTCTGCATACATTTGCAAATCATTGGCGGTCGGTAAATCGGCGATGGTGTTGGCATCGTCTAAATACACGGCTTGTTTGCCAAATTCTGGCTCGCTTTTAATCCAGTAGCGAATATCCCGTATATCAAAAGACTGCGCCCAAACGTCGCGCGCTTTTACGCCAGCGGCTTTGTATTCGTTAATCATTTGTTGGGCGTACATGGCTTGGGTGTAGGTGCCTTCAAATGGCATAGGCACGCTGGCCGATTTTAATTCCGGGGTCATTTTTACGCCCAGTTTTTTAAACAATTGGATGCTTTCAGCGTGAGTCAGCAGCGTGCCTTTGTTTGCGTATGAATCAGTGCGCCAGTTGGCAGTGCCTTTTAAATATTCATCAACGCTAATGGCTTTTGGATTGAACGCATCCATTTTACCTTGCAGGGTTTTAAATTCGGCGAGGGTGATATCGCTGGTGCAGCAATTGGCGCTTGCGGCTTTACCGCTCACGGGATCAAACGGCGAAAAATTTTGGCTGCATTTGCTCGCAAGTGGTGTGGCAAGAATATTGGTCGTGGTGTGTAGATCGCATTGTGAATGGCGGCACACGAGTTGTTTGTCTTTGGTGAAGGTGACATCGCACTCCAAAATTCCGGCGCCCATTTTTGCGGCGGCTTCGTAAGATTCTTTGGTGTGCTCAGGAAATTGCAAGGGAGCACCGCGATGGCCAATCGAGAAGTTGGTTTTTTTCGCTGGGTTGTTAACACAGCTCTGCAATTTCTTTTTCAGCGCGCTCTCGTCCATATCATTCACTAAAAAATAGGGGCGTGGGCCGAGCTGGATGCTGGCGTTTTTGTCGTCATCTTTGTAGCGCTGGTCGTCCTTGTCGCCGTAAGCGCAGGCGGTCAAGGGGATTAGCATGGTTAGCGTTAAGGCACTGGCAAGCAAATGGATTCGGCGCAACATGTGAACCTCCTTTGATGGGTTGGGTTTATGGATAGCAAAGCAACCCTAGCTCACCAATATGAAACTAATTTGCTGATTGAATGACAGTATCGCGACGATTAGATTGTTTGTACGCGAAATGATGGCCGCCAACAAATAGCGACATAAAAAACCACCGCACCCGTTGAGGCTCCATAAGGAAAAGGTGCAGTGGTGAAAGCAGCTTATCGCCTGCATCAGCTGTGGCTGACAACTGGGCAGGGATAAGTGATTGGAAGCAGGCGTGCAACCCAATGACTAAACAACTGCTGGGGAGTAGTTATTCAACCATTCAGGAAGCACACCCAAACACGTACAAACCACTGAGTGGTGATTCAGTTGTTTGTCTGTTAACGGCTGTGTGGGCAGCCATTAACGGCACTGGCGAGTGTGGGCACGCCAGTGCTTACAGTAACTGCTGCTACCTAGTCGTCCTTATCCGTGGCTGCTGCAGTTTTACTGTTCAGGGTTACAGGCTTTTCGTAAGTGAAAGGCTGTAGTAATTCATCGGGCTTGCCTTTGCAGGCTTTGGCGAGCAATTCGCGGCGCTGCGCCAGTAAAATACCTATGGCTTCGCTGTATTTTTCATCGATGCCAGGAATATTTTCTTCAATCAGTTGGGTGATATTGGCGGCCAGCTCCAGGTATTTATCGTGCTCTTCTGCGACTTTTTTATCTTCAAACATGCTGCCATCCCGATCACATAGCCAAACGGCGATTACTGCCATTGTGTAAATCCTCAAAAGTGTTGTTACTGTTTTTATGTACAGTATTGGTTTGGGTGAAGAAAGTCAACCCGGATTTTTTGCGCGTTAAAAGTCGACGCCCGCTCCCAGTACGTAGCTGCTGTCTTTAAGCGTGCCCAAGCTAAAGCGGGTTTCGTTGTAATCGTATTTTAACGAGAGGTGGATGCTGTGGTTCAGGTGATAGCGCAGGCCACTGCTGGTGTTGGAGATGTAGTCGATGATGTCTATGTCAGGGAAGGCGATGCGCGCGTCGGTAAAGGTTTCCAGCTTTTCATCCAGCCAGAACTGTTGATAATCCAACGCAAAGGACCAGGCACTAAGTTCCAAATCAAACTTGCGGTTACCCACCCAGAAATGGTTATAGGCAAATACGGCATCGAGCTTATCTTTTCCCTCTCCCCAAAGGCGGTAGCCGGGGCCAGCGGCCAAATACCAGTAGTGGCTGGTGGTATCTACGCCCTCTGCGCGGTAGCTGGTGTCGGCGCGTATCAGCCAGTGTGTATTGATCAAATAATCCAGGGTGTAGTGAAGTTCGAGGGTGTCTTCGGTTAGTTTGTCGCGCTCTTTATCGCGTTTGGTCTCCGCCGCCAGTGAGTGGCGCCAGTGTTTGGATTCCAAATTTAATTCGCCATTGATATGCAATTTTTCTTTGCGATTTTTATCGTTGTCGACATCGAGCGTGGTTTCCAGTAATCCCGACTTTTTCCATGTCGCCTGTGATGGCAGCAACGCCAGATCCTGTATGGCGACCGTTTGGCCATCGATGCTGACATAGCCCTGTCTTTCGTTTTGGGCAATCACTGCGGAGCGAGGTGTGAGATTAACTTCCCAATGCTGCTTTGCATCTGTCTGAAAGCTCTTAACGGCGCTGAGATCGAGCGACAGGGTGGCGGCGTATCGGGTTTTGATTTTGAGTGAGCTCTTGGCCAGCTCGATAATCTCGCCGCTAATACGATCCCCGTTAATCAGCCAAACGGTGTCTGCATGGCAGGGGGCGGTGATGAGGCTGAGCGCGAAAATGGGGAAAAGGATACGCATGGTTCGGGGCTGGCTCAGGTTCCGTGAGTTCAGTGGTTGTGCCTGAGTATATCAGCCGTGGATAATGCCGCATCTTTTGCCCCTGCAGGATTTCCCGTGTCAGACACCGAGCTACCCCCAAGCCCATCCCCTGAAAAACCGGCGAAGCCGAAAAGCCTGCTGCGCTCCAGTTTGCTCACAGGGTCAATGACCATGGTTTCGCGGGTGCTGGGGTTGATTCGCGATATAGTCTTGGCGAGTGTGTTGGGCGCAGGCGGGGCGATGGATGCCTTTGCAATCGCCCAGAAAATCCCCAATTTTTTTCGCCGCTTGTTCGCCGAGGGCGCTTTCTCGCAGGCGTTTATCCCGGTCTTGTCGGAATATCGCGAGAAGGGTACTCAGGCCGCAGTGAAAGAATTGGTCGATAAAGTCGCTGGTTGCCTTGGTTCGATCCTGCTGCTAGTGACGGTGATTGGTGTAGTCGGCGCAGTTGGTTTTGCCTATATCTTTGGTTATGGCTACGCGGATGAGCCGGAGAAATTTTCGCTCTTGACTGATCTTATTCGCATCACTTTCCCTTATTTAATGCTGATTTCACTGACCGGGCTTGCCGGTGCAATCTTGAATAGTTACGACCGTTTTGCTATCCCCGCAGTTACGCCGATTTTCCTGAATATATTTATGATTGCGGCGGCGCTGCTGGTGGCGGACTTTTTCCCAAATCCCGCTTATGCATTGGCGTGGAGTATTGTCGCGGCGGGTATTTTTTCGCTGTTGTTCCAGCTGCCGTTTTTGCGCCAGATCCACCTATTGCCGTCGCCCAAGCTGGATTGGTCGCACCCTGGGGTGAAACGTATTTTGGTGTTGATGACGCCCGCACTTTTTGGTGTCTCGGTGAGCCAGTTGAATCTGCTGTTGGATTCCATGATCGCCACCATGCTGGGCGACGGCGCCGTCAGTTGGCTGTTTTATTCTGATCGCTTGGTAGAGCTGCCGCTGGGTGTTTTTGGTGTGGCGATTGCGACGGTGATTATGCCGGGCCTGTCGCGCTTGAGTGCTGCGCAATCGGGCGAAAAATTTAGCCAAATGCTCGATTGGGCCATCCGCTTTGTGGTTCTCATCGCCCTGCCTGCCACGCTTGCGCTGATCATTCTGGCCGAGCCAATTCTCTTCACGCTTTTCTACCACGGCGAGATGGAGTTGAGCGATATTTTGATGTCGTCCTACAGTCTCAAGGCCTATGCGCTCGGCTTGTTTGCTTTCATGCTTATCAAGGTATTGGTGCCCGGTTATTTTGCGCGGCAGGATATGAAATCGCCGGTGCGGATCGGGATTATCGCCATCATTGCCAATATTGTGATGAAGCCGATTGTGGTGATTCCGCTGGTCATGCTCTGGGGCTTGGGGCACGTCGGCCTCGCGTTTACCACGGCGATGGCGGCTTATGTAAATGCCTATCTGCTCTATCGCGGCCTGCGCAAAAGCGAGGTTTACAACCCTGCGAGCAACTGGCCGAGGTTGTGGTTGCGCTATGGCGCCGCCAATTTGGTGCTGGTTGCGGTATTGCTCGGCTTCCTCTCGCTCTGGAATCTCTGGTCTGACTGGAGCGTGATGGAGCGAATTCTGCGTCTTGCAGTGGTCTGTGTGGTGGGGTTTGTCGCTTATCTGGTGGCGCTAGTTGCGGTGGGCGTGCGCCTGCGCGATTTCAAAGCCCAGCACTAAATCAGTGCCGAGCCGCATTGATTTACCCTCGGGGTAGGCTCAGGTGCCGCGGCTCCTGTATACTGCCCGGCTCGTTTTTCGGGCGTTTTTTTCAAGCGCTTTTTATTCAAGCATTTTGGTAGAGGGCAGCAGTCAGCGTGAATCCAGCGGCACATGCGTTTATTCGCGGGTTACACAACCTGCGCCCCTGGCATCGCGGCTGTGTGGCGACCATCGGCTCCTTCGACGGCGTGCATCTCGGGCATCAAGCCATATTGCGTCAGTTGATCGCGGTTGCGCAGCAACATCAATTGCCTGCCGTGGTGATTGTGTTTGAGCCACAGCCCCACGAGTTTTTTTCCGGCGACAAAGCGCCCGCACGCTTGATGCGCCTGCGCGAAAAAGTGCAGGCCTTGCTCGCAGCAGGTGTTGCGCGGGTACTCTGCGTGCAGTTTAACGATGCATTGCGCAATCTGACGGCGGAAGCCTTTATCGAAACCGTCTTGCTCGATGGCTTGGCGATTAAACATTTGGTCGTCGGCGATGATTTTCGTTTTGGCTGCGATCGCCGTGGCGATTTCGCTCTGCTGCAAAAAGTCGGCAGTGAACGTGTTTTTGGTGTAACGGATACTTGCACCCTGGAGATCGATGGCGAGCGCGTTAGCAGCACCCGCATACGCCAGATGCTAGAAGCCGGTGATTTTGCGCAAGCAGAAAATCTGTTGGGCAAACCCTACAGCATCAGCGGACGCATCGCCTACGGGCAGCAACTCGGGCGCAAACTTGGTGTCCCTACTGCTAACGTTCATTTGCGTCGCTACCGCTCACCGCTGCACGGGGTATTTACCGTCACTGTAAAATTTGTGGATGGCAGCGTGCATCAAGGTGTTGCCAACGTTGGCGTGCGTCCCACCGTCAATGGTGATAAAAAACCACTGCTAGAGGTTCACCTGTTTAATTTTTCGCGCAAAGTCTACGGCGCGATGATCGACGTAATTTTTCACACAAAATTGCGCGATGAAAAAAAATTCAATTCATTGGATGAGCTGCAAACGCAATTGCAAATGGATATTGCGCAAGCCCAACATTTTTTCTCACACTTTCCTGTTTAATTATTATTAACAAGTTGACCGTGAATCATGACTGATTACAAAGCCACACTGAATTTGCCCAACACCGGTTTTGCGATGAAGGCAAACCTCGCCCAGCGCGAGCCGGACATGCTCAAACAATGGCAAGCGAATGATCTGTATCAGCAGATTCGCGCTGCGCGTGTTGGTCGCGAGCAATTTATTTTGCACGACGGCCCACCCTACGCCAACGGCGATATTCATATCGGTCACGCGGTTAACAAAATTCTTAAAGACATTATCGTCAAAAGCAAAACCCTAAGTGGTTTTGATGCGCCCTATGTGCCGGGTTGGGATTGTCATGGTCTGCCGATTGAACACAACGTCGAGAAAAAAATCGGCAAGGCGGGCGATAAGGTCGATGTAAAAACGTTCCGCAACAAATGCCGCGAATACGCTGCAAAACAAGTGGAAGGCCAAAAGGCTGATTTTGTCCGCTTGGGGGTTTTGGGTGAGTGGGATAAACCCTATCTCACCATGGACTACAAATTCGAAGCGGACATTATTCGCGCGCTCGGAAAAATCGCTGAAAACGGCCATCTGCACAAAGGCTTTAAGCCTGTGTATTGGAGTGTGGTCGGCGGTTCCGCACTGGCTGAAGCGGAAGTGGAATATCAGGATAAGACCTCGTTTTCTATCGACGTAAAATTTGCGTTTGTTGATCAAACGGCAATTGAAAAAGCCATTGCTGAATTGAGTGGCAACGGAAAAATTTCGTTGGTGATTTGGACCACTACACCTTGGACGTTGCCTGCCAACCAGGCAGTGTCTGCCAATGCGGAAGTGGACTACGCACTTATTCAAGTGGGTGATGAGCGTTTGCTAGTGGCAGAAACCTTAATTGGTAGTGTGCTGGCGCGCGCAAAAATTGACAGTCATGAAATCGTCGGCCGTGTAAAAGGCGCAGCGCTGGAAAAACTGCTGTTGCAGCATCCTTTCTATGCGCGTCAGGTTCCGGTGATTCTCGGCGATCACGTTACTACCGATGCGGGTACCGGTTTTGTTCACACTGCGCCCGATCACGGCGCAGACGACTTTAATGTCGGTGTGAAATACGGCATATGCACCCTGAACTATATCGACGATCATGGCACTTATCGCCCGAATGTAGAAATTTTTGCGGGCGACCACGTTTATAAAGTCGACGAAAAAGTTATCGCATTGTTAATCGAAAAAAATGCACTGCTCGCGCAAGCAAAAATTACGCACAGCTTCCCGCATTGCTGGCGCACCAAAACCCCGCTGATTTTCCGTGCAACGCCACAATGGTTTGTGAGCATGAGTAAAAACAATTTGCGCGATCAGGTTGCGCAGGCGGTTGAATCGGTTGAGTGGGTGCCGGATTGGGGTAAAGCGCGTATCGATGCGATGCTCGCAACATCGCCCGATTGGTGCATCTCGCGTCAGCGCACCTGGGGTGTTCCGATTGCGTTGTTTGTCAATAAAGAAACACAAGAATTGCATCCGGAAACCGCGCGCTTGATTGAAGCTGTTGCACAAAAAGTCGAGCAAGGCGGAATAGATGCCTGGTTCGATTTGGATGCTGCGGAATTGCTCGGTGCCGATGCCGATAAATATCAAAAAGTCACCGATACACTCGATGTATGGTTTGATTCCGGCGTAACTCATTACGCTGTGCTTGAACAACGGGGCGGTTTGCGTTTCCCGGCAGATTTGTATCTGGAAGGTTCAGATCAACATCGCGGTTGGTTCCAGTCATCGCTCAAAACCTCTATGGCGATGAACGGTGTTCCTCCTTATAAAACCGTGCTGACGCATGGTTTCGTGGTGGACGCACAAGGGCGCAAAATGTCCAAGTCCATTGGCAATGTAATTCCGCCGCAAAAAGTGGTAAACGATTTGGGCGCAGATGTGTTGCGCTTGTGGGTCGCCGCAACGGATTTCAGTACCGAGATGAGTGTGTCCGATGAAATCTTAAAACGCACCGCCGATTCTTATCGTCGCATTCGCAACACCGCGCGTTTTATTTTGTCCAACCTCACCGGCTTTAATCCGGCAACTGACGCTGTTCCTGTCGAAAACATGCTGCAGTTGGATCGCTGGATTGTGGCGCGTACTGCGCAATTGCAGCAAGACATTATCGCCGCTTACGACAGTTACCAATTGCATTTGATCTACCAAAAGCTGCACAACTTCTGTGTCGTTGAGCTGGGTGGTTTTTATCTCGATATTATTAAAGATCGCCAATACACCGTAAAAGGCGATGCACTTGCACGCCGCTCGGCACAAACGGCTTTGCAGTATGTGATTGAGGCGATGGTGCGCTGGATTGCACCGATTTTAAGTTTCACTGCCGATGAGATTTGGCAAGAAATTGCCGGCGAGCGTGAGTCAAATGTATTTGTTGCTGAGTGGTATCAGTTGCCTGCAATGCCAGCGGATTCCTTTGCTGACAGCTACTGGGAATTGATCGCGCAAGTCAAAGATGCCGTAAACAAAGTATTGGAAGCAAAACGCACGGCGGGTGAAGTAGGTGGCTCGTTGGGAGCGGAAGTGATTTTGTATTGCGATGAGAAATTGCAAAGCGAATTGCACAAACTCGCCAATGAATTGCGCTTTGTGTTGATCACCTCCACGGCAGAAATTCGTCCGCTAAGCGACGCGAAAGACGCCGTTGCAACGGATGTGGCTGGGCTACAGGTGGCGGTGAAAAAATCCGAGCATGCGAAATGCGAGCGTTGCTGGCATCACCGTGCGGATGTGGGTGCTAATCCAACTCACCCAACCATTTGCTTACGTTGTGTTGAAAACGTGGATGGTGCAGGCGAGACCCGTCAGTTCGCGTAATGGTTTTTGTAGGGGCGCCGCTTGCCGCGCCCTGTTTTTTTCGATGTTGTGTTTGGCATTTTATTGGGCGCAGCAAGCACCGCCCCTACATGTTGCGAATAATCAACCATAGTGAAACGGAAATAATGGAAGCGAAAATTTATCAAAAGCCTTGGTTCTGGTATCTCGTTGCACTCGTGATAGTGGCATTGGATCAAGCCAGCAAGCATGCAATTGAAGCCGCATTTGAGTACGGCGAAACCTTGGTATTTACGTCGTTTTTCAATTTTACATTGGCTTACAACACTGGTGCTGCATTCAGTTTTCTCGCTGGCGCGGGCGGTTGGCAGCGCTGGTTTTTTGCTGTTATCGCTATTGGCGCGAGCGTGCTCTTGAGTGTGTGGATTGCGCGCACTGCGCAACAAAAACCACGCGAGGCTTTTGCGCTGGCATTTATCCTTGGCGGCGCATTGGGCAATCTTTATGACCGCATTGTGCTCGGTCATGTCGTGGATTTTATTGTGGTGCACTACAAGGACAATTATTGGCCCGCATTTAATCTCGCCGATTCAGCGATTACTCTGGGTGCAGCAGTCTTGATCATCGATATGTTGTTTACTAAAGAAAATAGTAAAGAGAGCAAAACAAATGCGTGAATTAGCAATTGGCCCTGGTACTAAAATTACCCTGCATTTTGCCTTGCAGCTAGACAATGGCGACATGGTTGATTCCAACTTCGAGCGCGCTCCGGCGACCTTTACTGTGGGTGATGGCAATTTGCTGCCCGGCTTTGAGAAAGCACTATTTGGTATGTTGGAAGGTGAACATAAAACGGTAGTGATAAAACCTGAAGACGGTTTTGGCCAGCGCAACCCGAATAATATTCAGGAAATTGCCCGCAGCCAGTTCAGCCCTGATTTGGAGTTAAGTGAGGGTTTGATGCTCTCTTTTGCGGACGCACAGAAAACTGAATTGCCCGGTGTGGTTCAACGTTATGATGACGAGGTTGTCGTAGTGGATTTTAATCACCCACTTGCCGGACGCGATATTCTATTCGAAGTTGCTATCATCAAAATTGAACCAGTTCAGGTGCATTGATCATGACTCAAATCAAACTCGCCAATCCTCGTGGTTTTTGTGCTGGCGTTGATCGCGCGATTGATATCGTCAATCGCGCGCTTGATGTTTTTGGTGCGCCGATTTATGTGCGCCATGAAGTGGTGCACAATAAATTTGTCGTGGATTCATTGCGCGAGCGCGGAGCGATTTTCGTCGATGAAGTAGAACAGGTTCCCGATGATGTTATTTTGATTTTCAGCGCGCATGGGGTTTCCCAAGCGGTGCGTCAAGAAGCAGAAGAGCGCGGCTTACAAATTTTTGATGCAACTTGTCCGCTAGTGACAAAAGTGCATATCGAAGTTACTCGCTACAGCCGCGAAGGGCGCGAATGTATTTTGATTGGCCATGAAGGTCATCCGGAAGTTGAAGGCACCATGGGGCAGTACAACACGGCTAACGGCGGTGCCATTTATCTGGTGGAAGATGAGGCCGACGTTGATGCATTGGTTGTGCGTGATCCTGAAAATCTCGCATACGTCACTCAAACGACATTGTCTATGGATGACACCGCCAAAGTGATCGAAGCCCTGCGCAATAAGTTTCCCAAAGTTCAAGGCCCGCGCCGCGATGATATTTGCTACGCAACCACTAATCGCCAGGATGCTGTGCGTCAACTTGCACTGGAATGCGATTTGGTTCTCGTTGTTGGCTCGCCCAACTCATCTAATTCGAATCGCTTGCGTGAACTCGCCGAGCGCTGCGGCACTGAGGCCTACTTGATTGACGGCCCTGATGATATCAATCCGGAGTGGATTAAAAATCGCACCAGCATCGGTATTACTGCTGGTGCTTCTGCACCTGAAGTGTTGGTGAAACAAGTTATCGATAAACTCAAAGCCTGCGGCGCCGAGGCGCCCATTGAAATGGACGGCACACCGGAAAATATTAGTTTTTCGTTGCCAAAAGCGTTGAGGGCTTGAGTTGCTTGACAGTTAAGCTGAATTTTGTGCTTGGGTACATTCTTCTTCGGTCATGTCTTTGACGCGAGATCTGCCTCCCTTTGACAATATAATCTTGTATCCCTCTCCCTTGGCTGTTGGGCAGACTGTAATGGTGCCGGCGATGAATGCCCCCGCATTTGCTCTGCCGGGATCGCGTGCTTCTCCTGTGCCAATAAAAGAGATTAGCTCGCTGACCGGATGATTCCCTTTTATCTTGACAGCACTCAAGGGTGCTTGCTCAGTCACTACCCTTTCGTCGTTATCTAAAATTCCGTTGTCATTGGCATCGAGAAAAAGTGTCCACCCCTCGTGCCAATGAGTCTTTGCGAACAACACTGTGCGCTTATTGCTAAATACCGCTGTCGCGCGCGCCTGTTCTACCGCAGCCAGAAGTTCCAGGGTGGCGGTTTTGGCTCGGGTGTTCTGGATGGTTTTATTGAAGCTGGGAATGCCTATTGCCAGTGTGATGGCGATAACGGCAAGAGTGATAAGTAGTTCGTAAAGTGTAAATCCATTGTTTTTCATCTTCATTCATCCTTGGTGGTGCACTCAGTGATTTGGCTTGGTGCTATGGCCATTCATTCGTTCTGGTTGACCACATGTCGTAGTGAGGCAGCATGCCAACGACTGGCGTGGTAGGCTAACTTTACCCAAATGGATGTTTTCTGTCCATAAGCACGCAAATCAGCGCATGTATTCAAATAGTGACAATGTGAGATTGGTAATGCTCAGACAAATCCGCGGTTTCACCTTTATCGAACTTATGGTCACCCTGGCCGTGCTGGCAATCGTTCTCGGTATTGCCGTACCCAGTTTCCAAAAACAAATTATCAATAATAAGTCACTTACATTTAGTGAGGAGTTTGCTGCGGCACTGAATTACGCGCGTTCACAAGCGGTCAAAACCACCAAGCGAGTATCCATTTGTGCAAGCAGTGATGGTGCTACCTGCACTGGGAGTTGGTCAGAAGGTTTCATCGTTTTTCAGGATGATGCGACATCCGATACAGCAGAGGCAGTTACATTAGGTACTATTTATAGGGTATGGCCCAAGCTTTCTTCTGCGGGCACGTTTGAAGTAAAGAGAGTAGATTCCAAAACAAGCAAGGATGCTACTTTTATTCGCTATACCTCCTTGGGGACTCTTGCTCCCATCGAAGATATGTCTATTAGTGCCAGCGTAAAATTGACAGGTTGTTCGGGTAAAGCTGCGCGAAAAATATCAGTGAATTTTTCGGGATTGGTGAGTATCCAATCTGATGATTGCTAGGAGTTGTTTTATGAAGCATGTGAGAAATGAGCGTGGTGTTGGTTTAATTGAGGTACTGGTAACACTGCTGATTCTATCGACAACACTGATTGCCTTATCCGCATTACAGACGCGCTCTTTGCAGTTTAATCAGGGTGCCTACTTTCGCACGCAAGCGAATATGCTGGCGTATGACATGTTGGATCGAATTCGTGTTAATGATTCATTGGTCGCGAAAGAAAAGATCAGTAAATACACGATGGCAGAAACTGCTGCATCAGCAGCAACAAGTGATAAATCACCTTTATCGAAAAAAGACAAGAACGAGTGGCTAAAGAGTATCGGCGCTAGCCTGCCGAGCGGCAAAGGTAAGATTAGCTGTGATGATGATAGCCGAATTTGCCGCGTGGAAATAACTTGGTCGGAATTAAATAGCTCGGGTTTAGCTGATGAAGATGCCAGTAGGTTCTCATTCGAGGCACGTATCTAATGAATATTTCGTTACACAAACAAACTGGTTTATCGCTTATCGAGTTAATGATTTCAATCACACTTGGCTTAGTTTTGATGGCAGGTGTGGTTCAAATGTTTGTTTCAAGTAAAACCGTTTTTACCACTCAGCAATCGCTGAGTAGGATTCAAGAAACCGGTCGGTTGGCTATTGAATTTTTGAGCCGCGATATTCGTATGGCGGGGTTCTACGGTTGCTTTCGCCCCAATCCTCTTGAAGAAGCCAGAAGACTGCAAAACGATGCCCTGGTGATTAAAGATCTCTACGGTAATTTTGGTGAAGCAATTCGTGGTTACGCGTCAAGAGATAAATTAACTGCGGCTGAGAAGGCTTATCTCACAGGAGGCGAGCTAGTTGCGAATACAAATGTACTTGTTTTGAGATTTGCTGCCCCCAGTCCACGCATTATTAATGCAGCCAATACGGATAAAACTCTGCAGGTTTATTCAACACAGGCCGTAGCTAATGATTGCGTGGATGGTTTGTGTAAGGGTGATGCTGCAGTTGCAAGCGATTGTTTCAGAGCGCGTGTTTTTAAAGTAGAAAAATTAACCGCAGTTGCCCCCAATCTCTCGATCGAGCATGAAGATAGTTGGTCGGTGAACACCAATATTGCCGCAAGTTTCTCCAGTGGTGAGGTGCTGCCCATGAAAACGATCAGTTACTTTATTGCGAATGGTCCTAGTGGTGCCCCCAGTCTGTGGCAAAAAATAAATCAAAAAGATCCTGTGGAAGTTTTAGAGGGCGTGGAAAAAATTATCTACCAGTTCGCCACGGAAAATGATCCTACCTACAAAGAGGCCGCGGATGATACCAACTGGGCCGCGGTGAATTCGGTGCGTATTTTTGTGGTTGCGCGTAGCATCGAAAATAACGCCGTACCAGAGCCCCAGCCCTATGTAATTGATGGAGAAACAACGACACCCGTTGCGCCGGATAAATATATGCGTCAGGTGTTCACCGCAACCGTAGGCTTGCGCAGTCGCGCCGCTAATTTGTGAGGTAGGGTATGAAGAAAGGCATTTGCAGTGTTTCATTTTCCGATAGGCGACGTGAACGTGGCGCAGTTCTGGTTGTTGGATTGGTTATGGTTTTGCTCATATCGATTATTGGTCTGTCCGCTATTCGTGGGAGTAATTTGCAAGAAGCAATAGCGGGAAACATGCGCGAACGAAATCTCGCATTTCAGGCAGCGGAGTCTGCTTTGCGTTTGGGCGAAGGGGCAATAGCGGACACAAAGAAGCGGCCGCTGATTAATAATAAAAATGGTTTGTACAACGATACCTACAAGACCCCCGTGAGCTCCATTCTAACCTTCGCTTCCGCCGATTGGATTAGTGCAGAAAAAGTAACAATAGCCGCGCTTGATTTGGCTTATGTTAAGCGGCCGCCCAGCTATGTGGTTGAGCAATTGGATCCTGATCTTGGAGCTGGTGCTGCGATGGAAGGCAGTGGGATTGATACCGATGCAATGTTAATTACCGGTGACATTACCCCTTACAGAGTGACCTCCCGAGGTTTTGGCGCAGGTGAAAACTCTGTCAAAACTTTACAAACTTCATATAACCGTCGTTATTTTCAATAGCGGAGGCATCAAATTACTATGCTGAATTCAACAATGTTTAATGTTAAGGGCGCTTGCAGCAAAGCGATAAATAAATTATTTGTTTCTGCTTGTGCAATGGTAATTACCTTGGCTGTTTCTGCTGGCGCAAATGCCGTGCCAGTGCAATATCCGCTTTTTATTTCCAACCCCGTTAAACCGATCATGATGCTTAATATGTCGCGTGATCATCAACTCTTTTTCAAGCTTTACGATGATTATTCGGATAATTGGGACACCCGCGAAAAAATTAAAAACACCAGTGATGTGCTTGTCGATAATCCAAACTATGGCAAGCTGGAGCCTGATGGGCTAGCGGATACAACTTACTTTCACAAGAATCGCTATTACGGTTATTTCGATCCCGATAAATGCTACACCTACAAAGATGGTCTGTTTTCGCCAAGCCGCTATGTAGATAAGGATACTCGCTACTGTAATAAAGAATGGAGTGGCAACCTGCTCAACTGGGCAACGATGACTCGTTTAGATGCCGTGCGAAAAATTCTTTATGGTGGTAAGCGTTCTACGGACGAAGATTCCAAAACTGTATTGGAGCGCGCCTATATTCCAGAGGATGCACATGCCTTTGCTAAATATTACAACGGCAAGGATATTGACAAGCTAACTGAATTTTCTATTACAGGTGGTGATAATACCCAAGCCTCAGGTATTACTTTTTGTAATTCCACCAGTGCTGCAAGCGGCTGGTCTCATCTTATTTCAGCAGACGCGAAGGTGCCGCCACTAATGAAGGTGGCGAAAGGTAATTACTCGCTGTGGGCAAGTAATGAGGGTTATCAGTGTCGCTGGGGTAGCGGTGTAAATGACAATGACGCAGAAACCACGAAAATCAATGCTTATTCCTCCAGCCCCAAGCAAGGTGGTGATAATAAACAATATGTTGTGCGTGTTAGCGTGTGTGAGGCTAAGTTCATCACACCAACAAAAACCGAAAATCCATTTGAGCTGGCCTTGGAAAATGAGGAGGGTTGCGTTGCCTACCCTAATGGCAAATTCAAACCCATTGGATTGCTACAAGAATATGGCGAAAAGGGCACTATTAATTTTGGTTTAATGACTGGCTCTTATGGCAAAAATAAATCTGGTGGTGTTTTGCGTAAAAATGTTGGGCCGATCACTGATGAAGTTGATACTCATAATGGAGTTTTCAAAGATAGCGTTAAAAATGGCACCGGTAACACTATTATTGGCACCCTGGAGCGTTTGACTATTTATGGTTATAGCCACGCAGATGGTAACTACAATAATGCCAGTGTTGATAATTGCTCTTGGGGGCTCACGGCGGCGGATTTTACAGACGGTCGGTGTAGGAGCTGGGGAAACCCTCAGTCAGAAATTTATTTGGAATCCTTAAGATATCTAGCGGGTTTCGGAAAAAATGAAGATTTTGCTGAAGATACGAACGACCCAAAAGCTATCAGCGGTCTTACTTCGGCAGCTTGGGCTAAGCCAGTGACCAAGGATAATTACTGCGCTCCACTGAATATTCTTCAATTCAATGCATCAACAAGTTCTTATGATACTGATTCATTAGGGGGAGCCTCCGATATAGGATTGTCAGATCTGAACAAAAAAACGAATGAAATAGGAGCGTCGGAGGGGATCACGACGGGTAGCTACTTTGTTGGTATTTCTACTGGTGCCGAAACTCAAGCCGAAGGCAAGGAGCTTTGTACGCCCAAGGCGATAGGAAATCTATCGCTTGCTAAGGGCACTTGCCCTGATGCGCCGCGTTTAGGTGGTGGGTTTGGTATTGCTGGACTTGCCTATCATGCGCGTGAAACAGGTATTAGCATGGAGGGCCGTAACGCGCATTTACCTAAAGATGAGAATAACAATGTCGTGAAAACGACGGTTGCTGATCCGGAGAAATTCCTGAAGCCTAAAGTGCACACCTACGGTGTAGCCTTGTCGCCTGTGGTTCCCAAAGTTGAAATTCCAGTTCCTGGTTATGATCTTGATGCCAAGAAAAAAATCGTACTTCTGCCCGCGTGCCGTAGCAACACAACGGGGGGTAATTGTGCAATTGTTGATTTTAAAGTGATTGCCCAGAATCATACCGGTAATACATATACCGGCAGCCTTTACGTCAACTGGGAAGACAGTGAACAAGGGGGGGATTACGATCAGGATATGTGGGGGCTGATTAAATATACGGTAACAAATGAAGATGTCAAAGTAGAAACAAGGGTGGTGGCGCAAGCGGCAGGTCATGTGCTGGGTTTTGGTTATGTCATTGGTGGTACTAGCGACGATGGCTTCCATGTTCAATCAGGCATTAACAACTTCAGTTTTGCTTACGCGGGCTCTGTTTGTACTTCAGCCACGCCTTGTACATG
Organism: uncultured Cellvibrio sp.; assembly: GCA_903858205.1. GTDB lineage: Bacteria > Pseudomonadota > Gammaproteobacteria > Pseudomonadales > Cellvibrionaceae > Cellvibrio. The sequence goes on along the minus strand of CAIOHY010000659.1, from coordinate 14,647 downwards.
CCGCTCTAGTTGGCAAGGCAGATGCGATGTTCCTTCTGACACTAGTCTGTTATTTCAATTTAAAGATTTTAAAGTACAAAAAGAGGCTTCAGCAGCAGCAGTAAAGTCACTCGAACAGCCTCTTTACTATGCCGCCAAGTGGGGCGGTTATAAAGAGGACGAGCTGCCAACCGCTAGCAGCAAACCCCAAACCTATTATTTTGCAACGGATCCTCGCCAGTTGGCAAAATCCATGCGCGATGCTTTTACAGACATTGCAGAGCGTACAGGCTCATCTTCTGGCGTGGCCACTAACTCTACCAGCCTGAACGGCAGTAGTTACCTATACCAGGCCGTTTTTAATAGTGACAATTGGAGCGGCGGGCTGAATGGTTTTAAATTTGACGCAGATGGCAAGCTTGTGAGAGATGCCACGAGTAAGAAGCCGAAGGTTGATATTTCTACGGACGAACCTGAAACTCAGCCCGTTCCTGGCGGCCGAAATATTTTTACTTTTAACGGCATCGAAACGGTTGATTTTAAGTGGGAAAAGCTTACGAAAGCGCAAAAAGATTTTTTAAGGTCGCCCACCGACCCTGCAGGTGATTATAAAAATGCAGAGCGCCGCTTTGATTGGTTGACTGGCAGTGCTGCCCCTGAAAAAGGTGCTGATGCATTGCGCTCACGTGTTATCGACAAGGCAGGAAAGCGTAATATTATTGCGGACATTGTTAATTCCACGCCCGTGTATGTAGGTGAAACCAATTTCCGCTATCACCGTTTAACCATAGGTGGAAGCGACTATCCAACATATTTGGCCGATAAAAGTGACAAAACTAAGCGTACGGCCAAAGTGGTTGTAGGTGCCAACGATGGCAAACTACATATTTTCAACGCTAATACTCTAATAGAGCTTTATGCTTACGTTCCTAACCTCGTCTATCCGAAACTTCGTTTTGTCACTGCGCCTAATTATGGTCGCCCTACAAACCCTCACCAATATCTATTGGATGGCCCGCTAACTGTAAGTGATGTATTTGATGACCGTGTCGGTCAGAAAAAATGGCGAACCATTGTTGTAGGTACCATGGGCGGTGGTGGGCGAGGGGTTTTTGCTGTGGATGTAAGCAGCGATACCACGCCCGAAGTCTTGTTTGAAATTAGCGAGGCAGATTTTCCAGAATTGGGCTATGTACTGGGTAAGCCGATTATCGCGCCGCTCAAAAATGGGCGTTGGGGGGTTATTTTCGGCAATGGCAGTGATAGTGGCGACAGCCCAAGTGTGGCGACGCAGTCGCATTTGTTTGTAGTGGATATTTTCGACCCCAAGAATAAGACCAAAGTGATTTCAACGGGTGCGGGAAGAGGGTTGTCAGCCCCTGCTGTATTGCCAGACGTTAATGGAGTTGCAACAGCGGCCTATGCGGGTGATTTAAATGGCAATATGTGGAAGTTTGATTTAAGTGATATGTCGATTGACAGTGAAGAGCTTAGCGAAAAGGTGAAAAAGATTTTTCACGCAACTACCAGTGATAGTAAGGAGCAGCCTATTACTGCAGCACCAACATTGGGAATAAATAGTGCGAGCGGTGGAACAATTATCGTCTATTTTGGTACTGGTAAGTATTTTGAAGCGAACGACCAGAGCTTATTAGCCGGGGATCCGCACCATTCTTTCTACGCGGTTAACGACAAAGGTTCTACTGTAGACAGGAGTCGGCTTGCACAAAAAACGTTAGATAGCAAAACCAGAATTATTACGGGTACGGCGATTCTTTGGGAGACAAGTTCTACTAAAGATACCACCGACGCCTATGATGGTTGGTTCATGGATTTCGGCGCGGGCGAACGCGTGATTACTAAATCACTGCTGATTGCCGATAAGCTGGTGTTCCCAACCGTAGTTCCTGATGCGTCGCAGTGTGCATACGGAGGCCATAGTTGGATTGTTGAGGTTCCTGCGGTTGGCAATAAATTTGTCAATTATAAGGTGTTAAAAGACCCGCCTAAACAACATGAGCTAACCACTGCCGCAATTGGTTTTGGCGTGACTGAGACAGCAGCTGCGATACTCTTGGGTGATACTCAGGGAACTCCTGACGATTTGGCTGCAGAAGAGGCTCCCAAATCAACCGGTCGCCAATCATGGCGCGAACTGGACTAATAGGGTGAGTTATGAATAACAAGCAGTCTGGTTTTACGCTAATTGAATTAATCATTGCAGTAGCGATTGTGGGCATTATTGCCGCAATCGCACTGCCTTCTTATCAGGCCAGCGTTCGCAAATCCAATCGCGCGGAAGCGAAAACAGAATTAATGGATGTTGCTCAGCGGTTGCAGCGTTGTTACACGCTATATGCAAGGTTTGATGACGCCACTAATTGCGGTGTCTACAAGGATCTCACGGACGCAAACAAATACATCACTCGCGGTGGGGCATACTATGAAATTAGCATTACTCCTACCGCTGAAGGTGATGCAAGAAGAACAACATATACTTTGACGGCGAAGGGGATTAAAGAACCACAAAAAACCAAAGATACTGGCTGTACTGAGTTAACGTTAACTCATACGGGAGTTTTGGGGCCTGCCGCTTGTTGGTAGTGCATTCTTAAATACGAAAAGTAGCCTCATTCGGGGCTATTTTTTCGCTCACTTGTTATATGTCTACTCATCATCCAACCCCAGCTTCTGCAATCTATAACGCAGTGACCTAAAACTAATCCCCAAATGTTTTGCCGCCAGGGTTTTGTTCCACTTCGCATGTTCCAGTGCATGGCAAAGAATTTCTTTTTCAACATCCTGTAAATATTCATCCAGTGATGAATATTCAGCGCAGCGCTCGGGGTAATCGACTGATGCGTTATTGGTGCGTGCTGAAGTTTTGGTTGTTGAATAGGTTTTGTCGATGGTGTTGTCGATGGGCTGATCATGTCCGCGCAGTTGTAAATCCTGAGCATCGATGACATTGCTTTCGCAGAGTGTAAAGGCTCGCTCCAGAATATTTTCCAGTTCACGCACATTGCCGGGGAAGTGATAGCTATCCAGCAAACGCTGCGCGTCTGCGGAAAGTTTGGGGGCGTTGAGGCCAATATCGGTGGCGAGTTTGTGCAGCAGGTGTTGTGTGAGTAGGGCGATGTCCTCGCGTCGTTCGCGCAGCGGCGCTACGGCAAGTTGAATGACATTCAAGCGGTAAAATAAATCCTGACGGAAGCGACCTTCTTTTACTTCGGTCTCCAAATTTTTATGTGTCGCGCAGAGGATGCGTACATCAGTCGTAATCTCTTCCGCTGCACCCACGGGGCGTACGGATTTTTCTTGAATCGCGCGCAATAATTTCACTTGCATATCCAGGGGCAGATCTGCGACTTCATCGAAAAACAAAGTGCCACCTTCGGCTGCTTGAAACAAACCGAGTTTGTCTTGATGCGCGCCAGTAAAGCTGCCTTTTTTATGGCCAAAAAATTCGCTTTCCATAAGCTCGCGCGGAATCGCCCCACAGTTAACGGCGACAAACGGTTTATTGGCACGCGGCCCCAAATCGTGAATTGAATGCGCCACCAACTCTTTGCCTGACCCTGATTCGCCGCTGATATAAACCGGAGCTTGCGAGCGTGCGAGTTTTTCAATGCTGCGAATCAAATCCTGAATAGCTTTTGATTCACCGATGATGGGGGATACTTTTGCAATAGGCGGTGGTGTGAGTTGGCTGGATTCAATGGCGGTATTGACCAGTTTGCGCAAGGTGGGTAAATCCACCGGCTTGGAGATAAAATCAAATGCTCCGGCTTTCATGGATTCGATTGCGGTATCGATACTGCCGTGTGCCGTGATCACCGCGACAGGTACATGCGGATATTGCTGTTGAATTAACTCGACCAGTTCCAGACCTTTGCCATCGGGTAAGCGCATATCGGTTAAACATAAATCATAATGGTTGCGCATTAATAATTGTTTTGCGCTGGCAACTGATTCGGCGGAGTCGGTCTGAATTTGCATGCGACCGAGAGTGATCTCCAACAGTTCGCGGATATCTGGCTCATCATCAATAATCAATGCACGTTTTTGAGTCATAAATGTTCCTGAATATTGTTAGCTTTTTATTAGGATGTTTTTTCCGGGTGCGCCAGTTGTAGATGAAAGCAGCTCTCTCCCTTGTCATTGCGCTTGTACGAAATAATGGCTTGATTGGCCTCGCACAATTCTTTGCAAATATACAACCCCAGACCGGAACCGGTATTTTCGGTGGTAAAAAAAGGCTCAAATAAGTGTTTGATGTTCTCGTCGCTAATGCCTGCGCCGTAATCAATTACTCGAATGTAGGGTTGTTGCTGAGTAGTATCCAGGCCAATCTCAACGCGTAAGTCGGGTCGCCCTGTTTGTGGTGTTCGGTAGCGTATGCCATTGTCAAATAAATTGGTGAGCACTTGTTGTAATTGGCTGGTGTCAAACTTGGCATCGAGTTGAGTGATTGTGCTTGCATCGTCGTAGTCAAAATCGGCATGAGAATCGCCAATATTTTTTTCTACTACGGCAATACTCAATTCATGGCCGTTGCTCTTACTGGATTTGTAATCAGCAACAAATGCAGGAATCCATTGCTGCAAATTAATTTGTGCTGGCTTTGCGCCGCGCCGCCGTGACAACTGCAAAATGTTTTCAATAATTTGATTCACACGTTTGCTGTGGTTGTTAATTATATCTAAGAGTCGATGATCGCTTGGTTGCAGCACGTCTGATTCTTCCAGCAATTGGCTGGCGTGGCTAATGGCCCCAAGTGGGTTGCGAATCTCGTGTGCAATGCTGGCGGTTAATCGCCCCAGCGATGCGAGTTTTAATTGTTGCGCTTGTTGGTTTAGCGAGCGCACATCTTCCATAAAAATTAACACGTTCGATGTATTGCCTGGCTCTAAATGTGCGAAGTTAACTTTAGCCTCGGTCGTCGTATCGCCGTCAATTTTTAAATAGGGCGAGTGATCGTTTGAATTTCGTTGCCATGATTGGTGTTTTTTATAAAGTTCGGGAAATTGGTCAAGGCGCAATTTCTCGGCCGTTTCATGGGTGATGCCTAGCAGTTTTAGCGCTGCTTGATTGCACAGTTCTATGTCCAAATTTTTATTTAGTACCAAAATACCGGTGCGCATTCTTTCTACAATCAGCTGCGCCAATTTTTGTAAATGCGCTGCCTGTGCGGCTTGTGACTCTGCTTCGGCATAAGAAATGCGAATTTTTTTGGTGAGATACTGAAATAATAATGCAGTGAGGAACGCGAGTGCGCTGAGTGTTCCTGATGCGAACAGGGATTTGTTGTCCTGTGTGAGAATCAAAAAGCGAAACGTGCCTTCTCCGATAACAACAACCGTGGTAATGGCGGCAAGAAAAAATGAAATTCGTTCGCGCAACATAATGCCGCCCGCCGCAATAGCGACCAGCAGTAGATAGCCTAGCCCGCTGACTGCTCCACCACTGGTATGCATCAATAGGCCAATCGCGATCACATCGACTAATAGCGAGCCAAAGAGCTTTCGTTGCGAGGGAGAATATTTTAATCGCCACATGACGATCAGGGTCATGAAGTTGATGCCGGTATAAGCTGCTGAGGTATACAAAAATAGATCAGGATTATCATTGCCCAGAATTTTAGGCGCGAACTCTATTTGGAACATTAACAACAGTACGCTGCCCAGCAATGTGCGGTAATAGGTGTAGACGCGCAGTAAATCGTAGGGGTTGTAACCGCGGGGGTTGTTGAGCAAGTTGGAGGTCATAATCGTCTGCTGAGTACTTTTGATGTGCGCGGATAAAATCCGCTTGGCTTTAAAAGGTTATATCGCGGACAATGCGCGCCTGTGTTTGAGTCGCCTGGAGCCTATAATCCTTTTTAGGTGTCTGGTTTGCATAGGCTGAATGGGCGGACTAATTTTGCCAGTTTCCCACAGCTTGTGCTGCGTTCCAGTGTGCGATTCCAGACTTATTTTCAGCCATGCTGTTTCCACTCTTTTGTCCCTAGAATTTTATGTCGCAGTTACAGTTGATTCTCGCCCAAATAAATACCCTGGTAGGGGATATTCCCGGCAACACTGCCAAGGTGCTTGCTGTTGCGCGAACGGCCTTGGCGCAGGGCGCAGTGGATGCCATCGTATTTCCGGAATTGACGCTGACGGGCTATCCACCGGAGGATTTATTGCTGCGCCCGAGTTTGGGTTTGCGCATCGAACGGGCGCTGCAGGAATTAATCTCGGCCAATTTACCTGTCGCACTGGTGATTGGTTATCCCCGCATCAGCAATGGGCGTCTGTATAACATGGCAGGCGTTATTGTCGATGGGAAGTTGGTCGCTGAATACGCCAAACAGTGTTTGCCCAACTATCAGGTATTTGATGAGAAGCGCTATTTCGCAGCCGGTTATAGCCCCTGTGTGTTTGATCTCAAGGGTATCCCGACGGCATTAAGCGTCTGTGAAGATATTTGGTTCCCGGAGCCGATGGCGCAGGCCAGTGCGGCCGGTGCCAAGTTAATGCTCAACCTCAACGCCTCACCTTATCACCAGGGCAAACAGCAAGAGCGTGAAGCGGTGATCGCCCAGCGTGCGCGCGAAGGGCAAATGCCGGTGGTCTACACCAATTTGGTCGGCGGACAAGACGAATTGGTGTTTGATGGCGGTTCGGTTGTCATCGATACCAGCGGTTCAGCCCGATTCCGTGCCCCTTCTTTTGCTGACGGCCAATTCCCGGTTTCCGTTGAGTGGGATCAGCAGCAAGTCAGTGTTCCGCTGCAGACGCTGGAGGCGATTCCCGACAATATCGCTGCGGTTTATCAGGCGCTGGTGCTGGGCATGCGCGATTACGTCAACAAAAACCGCTTCAAGGGTGTGGTTCTGGGCTTATCCGGCGGGATTGATTCGGCGCTGACTCTTGCTATGGCGGTGGACGCTCTGGGCGCTGATCGCGTCGAGGCGGTGATGATGCCCTTCCGCTATACCTCCGATTTAAGTAAAAACGATGCGGCCGACGAGGCGGCGCGCTTGGGTGTGCGCTACAGTTCGATCAGTATTGAACCCATGTACGAAGCCTTTGTGGCGGCCCTCAGCGATGAATTCGCTGGCACAAAACGCGATACCACCGAAGAAAACCTGCAGGCGCGCTGCCGTGGAGTATTGCTGATGGCGATCTCCAACAAAAAAGGCTATATGGTGCTGACTACCGGCAATAAAAGTGAAATGGCGGTGGGTTATTCCACGCTCTACGGCGATATGGCGGGCGGTTTTGATGCACTTAAAGATGTGCCCAAAACCCTGGTGTTTGCCTTGTCGCGCTATCGCAATACGCTGGGCGAGGTGATCCCGGAAACGGTGATTACCCGTCCTCCATCGGCGGAACTGGCGCCGGATCAGAAGGATGAAGACAGTCTCCCGCCCTACGACATCCTCGACCGTATCCTGGAGTTGTATGTAGAGCAGGATTACAGCGCCGAAGCGATTATCGACGAAGGTTTTAATCGCGAGCAGGTTGAGCGAGTAGTGCGCTTGGTGGATGTGAATGAATACAAGCGCCGGCAGGCGCCTGTTGGTATCCGGATTACCCAGCGCGGTTTTGGTCGGGATCGTCGCTATCCGATCACGTCAGGCTGGAAGATGGGTGATTGATTCAATAAAAAAGGCCGCATCGGCGGCCTTTATTCGCGCTTCATCTGATTGGTCAATCGGCGCGCGCTACATCAGTAGCGACTTTGAATTGCGGGTCATAGATCTCGCGAGTATCAAAACCGGTGATTTCATTTTTACTGAACAATCCTAGCGTCAGGTAAGCCAGCCAGGGCGAATTACCGTTGTTGTACATGTAGTTGAAATCAAACTCGCCATTTTTGTTTAGTGCGGGATAATCTGCATAGTTGAGTTTGAGAATTTCCAATATCTCATTGGATTGTTCTGGCATCTTTAACAGGTGATAACCCTGTACCATAACGGCCAGCGCGTCGGGTGTTGCGGGCGCTTGGGGAAAGTTTTCAAGCACATAACGGCCACGGCCGACGGCAGCGACGTAGGCACCACGTTTAAAGTAGTAGTTGGCTACATGGATTTCGTAGCGCGCTAAATGGTTGCGTAAGTGCAACATACGCTTTTTGGCATCTGCAGCGTAGGCGCTATCGGGATAACGGTTGAGCAATTGGGTAAAATTCGCGAGTGATTCGCGCGCCGCACCTGGGTCGCGTTTGGAGGTATCCACCGGCATCACCCGCTCAAACATGCCCTGGTCTTTGGTGAATGAGGCCATGCCCAGCATGTAGTAGGCGTAGTCCACATTGCGGTGTTGGGGGTGGAGGCGGATAAAGCGGTTGGCTGTAGCAATGGCTGCATCTGCCTCGCCCGAGCTGTAATGAGCGTAGATAAGTTCCAGCTGCGCTTGGTCGGCATAGGTGCCGAAAGGGAAGTTTTCTTCGAGCGAGTTGAGGTTTTTGATCGCCGATTCCCACTGGCTGCGCTCAAGTTGTTCTTCGGCGGCGTGGTAGAGGTCCGCTTCGGTGGTGTATTCGGGCTCTTTGCTGGAGCAGGCAGTCAGCAGTACAAGGGTGCTGAGCATCAAACAGGGCAGGACTCGCATAGGGTTATAGACTCTTATCTCGATAAAATAGACCCCGTTTGCGGGGCAGGGTATTTAAACACAGAGCTTGGCGGATACCAATCTGGCAGCAGTAAAAGCTCCCAATTTCCGGTTTTTGGCAAAACACTTACCGCCAGAAACAATCACTAGAGGTTTTTTAATGAAAGATGTTTTTGACCTGAGCGCGCAAGTGCCCATCCAGATGAGCGGCATGCGCTTCGACCAGATCGCCTCCGAGTTGTTCCCTGACTTCTCCCGCTCGCGCTTGTCGAGCTGGATTAAAGATGGCCAGCTCAAAGTTGATGGCCGCACCGCCAAGCCGAAAGACAAGTTGATTGGCGGTGAAGTGCTGGAACTCAAGGCAGAATTGGAAGCTCAGGGGGAGTGGCAGCCGGAAGAAATTACGCTGGATATCATCCACGAGGATGACGACTTGATCATCATCAACAAGCAAGCCGGGCTGGTTGTTCATCCGGCCGCCGGCAACTACACAGGTACGCTGGTGAATGCATTGATCAACCATATTCCCGGCTTGGTGAATTTGCCGCGCGCGGGCATTGTGCACCGCCTCGACAAAGAAACCACAGGGTTGATGGTGATTGCCAAAACCCTGGAGGCCCATACCGATCTGGTTGAGCAGCTCGCCGACCGCACCGTTAGCCGCGAATACGAAGCTGTTGCCATAGGTGCTATGACGGGTGGTGGCACAGTGGATGCTCCTATGGGGCGTCACCCAATGCAGCGCAAACTCATGGCGGTGCTCAAGGCGGGCGGCAAGCGCGCCGTGACTCACTACCGCGTGGCCAAGCGTTACCCGAGCCATACCCATATCCGCGTGAAACTGGAGACTGGCCGTACTCACCAGATTCGTGTGCATATGGCACATATTGGTCACCCGTTGGTGGGTGATCCAACCTACGGCAGCCGTTTTAAAATCCCCAAAGGCGCCAATCAGCATTTGATCGATACCCTCAAAGGCTTCCCGCGCCAGGCCTTGCATGCGTTTAAGTTAGGTCTTGAACATCCGGGCACGGGTGAATACACCGAGTGGACAGCGCCGTTACCGGAGGATTTCAAAAACCTGCTCGATGCACTCAACACGGGCTTTACCCTTGTCGATGATTGAAATGCACGGCATCACACCAGACTGGCCAGCGCCGTCTAACGTGCGCACTCATATCACCACTCGTACGGGCGGTGTCAGCTTGCCGCCCTATGCGAGTAACAACTTGGGGTTGCATGTGGGCGATAACCCGGAGCATGTGGCAGCCAACCGCGCTCAGCTCTCCGCGCATTTGGGATTGCAACATACACCCCAGTGGCTTGAGCAGATTCACGGTGTAAAAGTCGTTAATGCCAAAAGCGATGGTGTAGTGCGCACCGCTGACGGTAGTTATAGCAATCAAGTGGGGCACGCCTGTTTGGTGATGACCGCTGATTGCCTGCCGATTTTGTTATGCGATAAGCAGGGCACTCAGGTTGCTGCATTGCATTGCGGTTGGCGCAGTTTGGCAAAAGGGATATGCGCGCGCGGCCTGCAAAAATTCAGCGCCAAGCCCGGCGATGTTCTCGCCTACCTCGGCCCGGCAATTTCACAGCCGCACTTTGAAGTGGGGGTGGATGTGCTCGAAGCGTTTTTTAAAGCGGCGCGCAGCCAGCAGCATGCCGATGAGATTGCTAGCGCGTTTATCTCTGCGCAGCGCCCACTGCATTTTTATGCGGATATCTACGCGCTCGCCCGCGCTGAATTACATGCCTTGGGGGTGACTGCAATTTACGGTGGCAATGATTGCACCTATGCTGATGACGCCCGCTTTTATTCTTTTCGCCGCGACAAAGTGACCGGGCGCATGGCAAGTTTGATTTGGTTGGAATAATTTTTTGCTGCGACTGAATCCAGCACAGCACGAGTTGCCTCTAAACTCGTGCATGTAATTTTTATCGCCCTAATGACTAGATTACCAACAAGGAATCACTATGGACCTCGACCAAATTGAAAAACTGAACGACCTCAAACAAAAAGGCCTGATCAGCGAAGAAGAGTACCAGCAAGCCAAGGAGCGCATCCTCGGTGCCCAGCCGCAACAGTCTGCACCAGCGGCGCAGCCGCACACCATCCTGCAAACCAACAATTATGATTATGCGATGGTGTTGCACCTCACCCAATTTTGTTCATGGTTGTTTCCATTTTTGGGGCTTATCGTTCCGCTGATTATGTGGCAATCGAAAAAAGAAGATGCCTATGTGGATGAGCAGGGCAAAGTGGTGATGAACTGGGTATTCAGCTCGATTATTTATGGCATAGTCGGGATTATTTTGTGCTTTGTCCTGATCGGTATTCCGCTGTTAATTTTGTTGTTTATCTGTTCTGTCGTATTCACCATTATGGGCGCAATGGATGCCAATAAAGGCATCATCAAAAACTACCCCATGTCGATCAAGTTTTTTGATGTACGCGAAACAGCGCCTACGCCGGTTGTTCCCGCTAGCCCACAAAATTGATCTGGCGCAAAAACGCCACTGAATTACTGTCAAAGATGACAAGCAGGCGTTTGGCCTGCTTGAAATCATCTCCCTCACGCCCCACCTCTGCCTCAACTGAGTAACATATCGCTTGAGGTAATCCATGCGTATCGACCGTTTAACCAATCAATTACAAGTTGCGCTGTCCGACGCCCAATCCCTCGCGCTGGGGCAGGATCACAGTCAGCTGGATCCGGGCCATTTATTGCTCGCGATGATCGACCAAAAAGGCGCGGCGAGTGTGCGCCCGCTGCTAAGTCAGGCGGGCTTTGATATCGCCGGCCTGCGCACCGCGCTCAATGAATACGTGGAAAATTTGCCGCAAATTAAAAATCCAACCGGCGAAGTGACACTGTCGCCCGAGATGGTGCGCCTGTTAAACCTTGCCGATCGTCACGCGCAAAAAACGGGCGACAAATTTGTCTCCAGCGATTCGGTGCTGGTGGTGTTGATGACGGAGATGCAAGGCGCTGTGCCAGACATCCTGAAAAAATTCGGCAACGCTCAACGTCTGTTGCAAGGCATTCAAAAAGTACGCGGCGGTGAAAATGTGGAAGACGCCGATTCAGAAGGTAATCGCCAAGCATTGGAAAAATACACCGTCGAATTAACCGCGCGCGCCGAAGCGGGCAAGCTTGACCCGGTGATTGGTCGCGACGACGAAATTCGTCGCACGATTCAAGTCTTGCAACGCCGCACCAAAAATAATCCGGTGTTAATTGGTGAGCCGGGTGTGGGTAAAACTGCGATTGTGGAAGGTCTTGCCCAGCGCATCGTCAACGGCGAAGTGCCTGAAGGTTTAAAAAACAAACGGCTGTTGTCGCTCGATTTAGGTGGTCTGCTCGCCGGTGCAAAATTTCGCGGCGAGTTTGAAGAGCGTTTGAAATCCGTGATCAATGAGTTGAGTAAACAAGAAGGCCGGGTGATTTTGTTTATCGACGAAATTCACACTATGGTTGGCGCCGGTAAAGGCGAAGGCGCGATGGATGCCGGCAATATGCTCAAGCCCGCATTGGCGCGCGGCGAGTTGCATTGCGTGGGTGCAACCACACTCGATGAGTATCGTAAATACATTGAAAAAGATGCCGCACTTGAGCGTCGTTTTCAAAAAGTGCAGGTGGATGAACCCAATGAGTCCGACACCATCGCGATTTTGCGCGGATTGAAAGAGCGCTACGAAGTTCACCACGGTGTGGATATTACCGACTCCGCGATTATCGCCGCTGCAAAATTATCCCAGCGTTACATCACTGATCGCCAATTGCCCGACAAAGCCATCGATTTAATTGACGAGGCTGCCAGTCGCATCCGTATGGAAATTGATTCCAAGCCAGAAGAAATGGATCGCCTTGAGCGACGTTTGATTCAATTTAAAATCGAACGTGAAGCGGTGAAAAAAGATGAAGATGAACCGAGCAGAAAACGCTTGGCAAAACTCGATCAGGATATTGATAAATTCGAACGCGAATTAAGTGATCTTGAAGAAATCTGGCGCGCTGAAAAAGCCGCGCTGCAAGGCTCACAAGAAATTAAAAGTCAGTTGGAGCAAGCGCGGTTGGAGCTGGAAGAAAAGCGTCGCAAAGGCGATTTGGCGCGCATGTCAGAGCTTCAATATGGAATTATTCCGCAGCTGGAAAAACAATTGGATATGGCTGGCCAAGCCGAAATGATGGAAATGAAACTGCTGCGCAATAAAGTGACTGAAGAAGAAATTGCCGAAGTGGTTTCCAAGTGGACCGGCATTCCCGTCTCCAAAATGCTGGAAGGCGAGCGCGATAAATTATTGCGCATGGAGGAGTCGCTGCATAAACGTGTGATTGGTCAACATGAAGCCGTGGTGGCGGTCGCCAATGCAGTGCGTCGTTCGCGCGCCGGTTTGTCGGATGCTAATCGCCCCAATGGATCATTTTTATTTTTAGGGCCAACCGGTGTGGGTAAAACCGAATTGTGCAAATCGCTCGCCGAATTTTTATTTGATACCAGCGATGCGATGGTGCGGATCGATATGTCGGAGTTTATGGAAAAACATTCCGTCGCCCGTTTGATTGGCGCACCACCAGGTTATGTGGGTTATGAAGAGGGCGGATATCTCACCGAGACAGTGCGCCGCAAACCCTACTCGGTGATTTTGCTCGATGAAATTGAAAAAGCGCATCCTGATGTGTTCAATATTTTGCTGCAAGTGTTGGATGATGGCCGCTTGACTGATGGCCAAGGCCGAACAGTGGATTTCCGTAATACCGTGATTGTAATGACCTCGAATTTAGGTTCGGATCGCATCCAGGAATTAGCGGAAGATAAATCTTTCGATACGGTGAGTTTCGATAGTTTTGTGAATGATGACATGAACAACTCACTCAACTCTTCACTCAACTCTTCACTCAACAATGAGAATCGCTACAACGCGATGAAAGACGCGGTGATGGAAGTTGTAGGCGGTCACTTTCGCCCGGAATTTATCAACCGTATCGATGAGGTTGTTGTTTTCCATCCGCTCGGGCGCGAACAAATTCGCGGCATTGCCGATATCCAGTTGGAATTATTGCGCAAACGTTTGGCCGAGCGCGAACTGAGTCTGGAATTGGAAGACGATGTGATGGATAAATTGGCGAGCGTTGGGTTTGATCCTGTCTACGGTGCGCGTCCATTAAAACGCGCCATTCAACAGATGATTGAAAACCCGCTGGCACAGGATATTCTTAGCGGAAAGTTTATGCCCGGTGCGATTATTCATGGAAAATTGCTGGGCGAAAAAATTGTGTTTGATCCCAAGCGATTGAATTAATAAAGGGCAATTGCTTTAAACAAAAACGGCCATCATTTGACGGCCGTTTTTTTTATTCCAATCAGGTTGCTATTCGCAGGCTTGATTAATAATCAGCTGGGCGACCTCGCGTTGTTTGGTTTTATCTTCTTCTGTGAGGTAAACGGAAGTGCCATCGGCCTGGGTGGTTTTGATCCGAGCAACGGAATTGAGAATCGCCAAATTCTCTTTCGCCTGGGTGCAGCGCACGGGATCTTTGAGCGATTGCTGGTTAGTCGCCGTGGTTTCTTCTGCTGCGGGCATGGGTTGCGCCGCAGCCGTCTGTGCAGGGGTTGGCTCGCTGTGGCCAGTGCGAGTTTTTACCAGTGTTGCCTTTGCATCTTTTGGTGGGCGTTCGCCGTAATGAACTGTGCCTTTGCTGTCTGTCCAGGTGTACACCTTCTCTTTGGCGAACCCCTGCTGACTGAGCATCAGACTTACAAGTGCTATGCCGGTAAGTCTTAGAATATGCGAAAACTTCATGAATCTTGCCCTTTTTGCTTAATGCGAATGCAGCAACTATAGACCTAATGCGCAAGGAGCGAAACCGCGACAGGGAAAACTGTGAGCGAGTGCAAGCTCGTGGCTGCATGCCGTTAATATCTACGCTTCCACAAGGTGATGCTTAAAAAATCATCATTCCGGCGTTAATTTCTTGACTTTGAAGGATATCTTGCGAAAATTGCAAGTCCTCCAGATGGCAGGCAGATGGCCGATAAGCTCGGGCACTCATCTGCTTCCC
>CAIOHY010000658.1 GCA_903858205.1 uncultured Cellvibrio sp. | reverse complement strand
ACCTGCTTGGCGCAACGCTGCCGCAAACGATCCACCAATCAATCCAACACCAACAATCGGCTTGCGGCTAAGCACCTTGCCAACAAGCGTTTGTTTTGATGCGGACAAAATGATTAACGCAGTACCCAGAGTTGGTATAAGTGTGTATAGGCTTGGAAATGGTGTTTGTTTGTCGAACGAAAATACTGCGTATGCAATCAGAAGTAGGCCAAGCGTACTTATTGATTGATTGATTGATTGATTATCTTTAGCACTTCTTCCATTCAAATAGAATGCAACAAGTGCACCGATCAGCATTTCCCAACCTCTTGTAGGTAAAAGGAAAAATGTAGCTGATGGATGCGCTCTACCCAACCATAGCGCAGCTGAAAAGCTAGTGATTGCGATAGCAGTAAGAATGAAAACAGTCCAACGCTTCCCAAATCCCCAAGTTGTAAGCAAAAAGATTGGAAACAGAACATAGAATTGCTCTTCTACAGCCAAACTCCAAGTGTGCAGCAAAGGCTTTAACTCAGCACCGGTTTCGAAGTAGCCACTTGTTCGCCAAAACAAAATATTTGAAGTAAAGCTTGAGACAGCAACCAAACTCTGTGAAAAACTTTTCATATCTGCTGGCATCAACCATAGCCAGGCAAACGGAACGCAAGCAAAAATAACTACAAATAAGGCTGGCAGTATCCGGCGTGCTCTACGCTCATAGAATCCTAAAAGTGTGAAAGTGCCGGCTTGCTTTTCAAGAAGTATGATTGACGTAATCAAATAGCCACTGATAACGAAAAAAATGTCAACGCCTACAAAGCCACCGCTAAATGCTTCAAATCCGGCATGAAAAAGTATTACTGGAATAACTGCTACCGCACGAAGTCCATCTATCTCGCGTCTGTATTTTACTGTCCCGCTTCCGTGAGTAATCCTCATAAAAACATTAATTTTCTTATTGACCCTAGTATTCCATTAAACTAAATTTCTAATAGCCGGCATTAGAATAAGTGCATGACTTAATAAGCTTTTCTAATGTATGAAAAGATAAATTCATTCATTCTATAGGTTAGGTGCGTGGTGTTTGACGAGCTTTGAACTAGCTTTTACTGATCAAGGGATTACCCCTTGAAGCGCCATGGTCCTCATGAAACGAATGATAGATTACTTGCAGTTTGAGCATGCCTTGAAGACGTTTCAATTACTCTCCAAACAAAGTAATCGTTGCAAGGCTATGAACCTGAACAACTGGTAACGCAATTCATGCTTTTAGTTTGGTGTAGTAGGAACCGCTTTGAACAAGCTGAATTAACGCGGCATGACCCGGTTCTTAAAGAGTTATAGCCTCAAAACTATGGCGAACCTTAAGGCTATCAAACGCCTATTGAAGAACTGCTTTACTCAGCAAGATAATGACCGTATTTCCCACTAGGTGTATCGTTGGCTGTTTGACTACGTCAAACTCGATAGCTTAACCTTGGAGCTAGACTCCAAGGTCATAACTCGCTTCGGTAAACAACTAAGTGTAGCTAGAGGATACGGCTCTAGAAAAAGAGGCCAACCATCCCATCACCCCTTAATGGCCTTCATCTCATATACCCGGATGATTGCGAACTGTTGGCTTCGTCCGAGCAATGCCTATTCCTCAAATCATGTCTAAGCTTTTTAGAGGGTATGCTATAGAACTAGTGCAATAAACGCCTATCCCTTCTCCGAGCAGATAGTGGTTATAGCGACATGAGCTTTTTAGATTATCTGGCAGTAAAAAGGCTGAACTACTCTAAAGAAAAATGCCCCTCTAAAAAACCCCTTAATTGATGCGTAGTGTTGGTGGCTGATTGATGAGGGGATTGATTTAGTGAGCTTTGAATATGGGGCTCCCGGTTGGAGTCGACCACGGGGAGTGATCATAATTCGAGAAGATTCTCTAAGGCGGGAAGATGCGAAAAGGAAGACCTTGTGGCTGTTTAGCGAGCAAGAGTAATGGCTATAGTATCTCCTTAGTATCTTGGTAATAGTCTTAACGTTGCCAACCCAAGAGATTTGGAGAAGATATCGAAGTCGAGCTGATTGTGAGAATCGGATCAAGGAACTGAAATGTGCCTTTGGGGCGGATAGTTTTTTGTATTAATAAGTTCTAGGCGAGTATGAATCTAGTGATGACCGCCAATAACCTGATGAGTTTATTT
>CAIOHY010000657.1 GCA_903858205.1 uncultured Cellvibrio sp. | reverse complement strand
GATTAGATTCTGCAGACCAAGGTTGCCCCCAACCTTTTTCGGGGCGTTGATCGCGCCAGATAAAATAATCTTCATAGCCCGCTTCTTTTTTGGCGGACTTGATAAACCATTCGTGTTTGTCTGAGATGTGATTGAGTACCAAATCCAAAATCACTTTCATATCGCGCTTATGGGCTTGTGCGATGAAATTTTCAAAGTCCGCCATGGTGCCGTAGTCAGCTTCCACGCTATAAAAATCCTGAAAATCGTAGCCGTGATAAGACGGCGCTTCAAACACCGGCGTAAGCCAAATGCCCTTCACCCCCAGGTCTTGCAAATAATCGAGCTTGGCCGTCATCCCTTTAAAATCACCACTGCCATCACCGTCAGAATCCTGAAACGAACGCGGCCAGATTTCATAGATAATCGCACTGTGCCACCAGTGCGTTACGTTTTCATTGATTACAAGCGATGAATAATCTGCCGCAGCACTCTTGGCGGAACTGGGAGTAGGATTGGCCCCAGCGGTTAATTCAGAGGCGGTTGATTCAGACGCGGTTGATTCAGAGGCAGTTGATTCAGAGGCGGTTTTGGAATCACTACAACCAACCGCGAGCAGCAGTATGAATAGAAAGGTAAAAAGGGATTTCATGGGCGGGCTCCATGGCTATTAGGGAATTTATAAAATGGGCTTAATTAGTAAAGCCCATTGCCCCGTGTTATGCCAAGTGGAACCCGTGTGCTGTGGTATGAATACGTATGCGGCGCGCTCGACTAGCTGGGTTATCCGCTTAGTTCTTCATCATCCAATTTGTATGCAAGTACCTTATCGATGCGGCGACCATCCATATCAACAATTTCCAGTAGCCAATCGCGCACCACAACTTTATCGCCAGTCGCAGGCATACGCCCCATTAGCAACATAATCAAACCATTGAGTGTTTCGTAATCGCCCTCGCCGGGTAAGTTTTCAATCTGCAAACAATCTTTCAAATCGATAATGGCGAGCATGCCATCCAAAAGCAAAGAACCATCATCGCGGCGAATGATGTAAGCGTCTTCACCTTCACCCATAATAAATTCGCCAGTGAGCGCTTCCAGTAAATCCTGCAGCGTGACTATTCCCTTGAGATCGCCATATTCATCCACCACAAATACCATTTGGCTGTGCGATGAACGGAAAAACTCCAGCAGCTCCATCCCTGTTAATGATTCAGGAACAACGTGACATGGCTGCGCCATGGATTCCAAATCGACCTTGCTGCCGCGAATAGCTTCAGCTAATAACTCTTTGGCGTTAATGACACCGATCAAATTATCACTCTGCTTGGTGCACACAGGAAAACGTGAATGCGGCGATTTCATAACGCGCTGATAATTTTCTTCCAGAGGCAGCGCCGTATCCAAATACACAATATCGGAACGCGGCACCATCAAGGAAACAATGCTGCGCGCTTCAAGCCGCAATACATTTTTTACCATCGCGTGTTCTTGCTGCTCCAGAATACCGGAGCTGGATCCCTCGTCGAGGATCGCGTGAATATCTTCTTCCGTAACCTGTTGGTTCTGAGCATTGTGAAATCCGAGCACACGCATCAATGCGCGAGTCGAGCTCGACAAAAAATTCACAAAGGGTTTCGTGGTAATGGCGAGTATCTGCATTGGCTTCGCGACAATACAAGCGATGCGTTCAGCATTCAGTTGGCCGATTCGCTTAGGCACTAATTCACCGAGTACGATAGAAAAATAAGTGACTACGACGACCACCAGCGTAGTAGCGAAATAGCCACTAAAGTTGACCGGCACGCCGAGCGCTTGCAGCCACAAAGCAAAGGGTTCCGCAAAGATCGACTCACCCAACATACCGTTCAGAAGGCTAATTGACGTTATGCCGATTTGTACAGTTGATAGAAACTGGGTGGGATCTTCAGCCAATTTCAATGCCACTTCCGCCGAGCGATCACCCTTGGCGGCCAGTGCCATCAAACGGGATTTTTTTGCGGTGACAATGGCGATTTCCGACATCGCAAATACGCCGTTCAGAATGATCAAACCAAGCAGTACAAAGATTTCCATGGAATCCTACTAATGGAGCGCACCAGCGCGGGAGGCCGAGTATAACATCGGCACCCGATATCTATGCCAGCCCACACACTATTGTTATAACGGATATGCGACGCCTACCGGAGTTCAATGATTCGATTGCCTTTATCAATGAGAAATATTATCATTGGCACAGTCTTATTATTCACATTTACGATTACCTCCTACAGCAGTTGCCAATGCAATCCAAATACGCCTCGTTAATGTCTTTCTTGCTCGTTATTGGCGCTCACATCGGGGTATTGGCGGCTGTGGTGTTATCACCCGAGGCACCAAAGCCCACTGCAATTGTGGTACCGACAATTCAGGGCGCATTGATAATGGCTGAACCGGAACAAGTACCAACACCACCAGAACCACCGCCACCGCCACCGCCACCGCCGCAAAAAAAACCAGAACCAAAACCAGTAGCCAAACCGCCACCCAAGGCGCCACCGTCAGAGCGCGCGGTAAAAGCACCGGAACCGGAGCCACCAGCGCCGGTAGAAAAACCGGCAGAATCACAGCCGGCAGATCCACAGCCGCCAAATCCACAGCCGGCAGTGCCAGCAGCTCCTGCACCGGTGATTCCACCCAGTACCGATGCATATCAATTAACAAACACGAAACCCAGTTATCCAAAATGGGCCCGAGAGCGCCGTCTACAAGGAACTGTACTACTCAAAGTGCTTGTTAAAGCCAACGGAACCGTGGGTGAAGT
>CAIOHY010000656.1 GCA_903858205.1 uncultured Cellvibrio sp. | reverse complement strand
TAAAATGGGGCATATATTTTCAGAGGCTGCAGAACAGTTACTCGATAAAGAAATCAAAGTATTGGCCGTTCATGGCACTAAGGCCCTCAACAGTTTCACCAACGATGAGCTGATCAAAAATCTACTCTACTATGTTGCGCGCGCGGGTAAACACGCCCCCGGCTTCCCGCCAAACTCGCATTTGCAGCGCGTCTATGAAAACTATCATCTGGAAGAAGCGCTGCTAGAGGGCAAAGAGAGCGGCGAAGAAGCGCAAAACATGCTCTCGGTACCCGATGCCGAAGCCATGCGTTCGGTGGTAGGTGCATTAAAAGAAGAACTGAACCTGATCAAAAACAGTCTGGATTTCTGTATCGCCGGCGGAGACACCCAGTCAGGTTTGGGCGATGCACTGCCCATCGTCAAACGCGTTGCCGATACCCTGGCCGTACTCGGCTTGGGGGATTTGCGCAAACGTGTAATCGAACAGGGTGCTGCGCTGGATTTAGTGGTCGAATCAGGCAGCAAATTGTCTGATGAACAATTGCTCGCAATCGCCAGCCAATTGATTAGCGTTGAAAACTCACTGGATAGCCTGACCGAGACGAGCGTGCAGGATCCTGGCGATGAATTGGATATCACCCTAACCCGCGCCAAAGAGTCGGTGTTGCGTGAATCGCGCAACGGCCTTGAACACGCCAAAGACGCGATCATCGAATACATCGCCTCCCAATGGAATCGCCAACATCTCCAAACCGTACCAACAACCCTGCGCGAAATCCGCGGCGGCCTGGAAATCATGCCATTGCCCCGCCCGGCACGAATTCTCGGTGCCTGCGCCCGTTTTATTGAAGAACAACTGTTACAACAAGATTCAACGCCCCAGTGGTCCACGCTGGACACCTTGGCCGATGCCATCACCAGTGTTGAGTATTATCTTGAGCGCCTTAGCAATGGCGGCCGCAAAGAAGAGAATGATCTGCTGTTAAGCGTGGCTGAAGAAAGCGTGGCAAGCCTTGGTTATGCCGTTGCAAAAATCAGCAAAATCATCGGCGATACAACAAGCCCGGAAGGCAGTGCCCCAACACCGCTAATCACGCCAAAGACTGCTGATGCGATTAGCCACGAACAGATCGCCACCGAAGACACGGCAGCGGTCGCCGCTTTAGTCGCCGCTTATCAAGAGGTTATCGAACCAGTAGCACCGATCGACGATGAATCTGCGCACTTGTCAGCAATCTATGCCGGTGAAGTTCAGTCAAGCATCGAGCCTGAATCAGATACCGAGCTTCTGAACGACGCTGCCGAAGAAACCTCGATTTCGAGCCCGGTCGCGGAGTTGGACTATGACGTTAAAGACTCAACGGAGCAGCTCGCACCTGCGCAAGAACCCGAAAGTCATCTCGTTGCCACTAATAACGCCCCGGTCATTCAACGTGATGATGACGATATCGACGATGAAATTATCGAGATTTTCATCGAAGAGGCCACCGAAGTTACCGAAACCATCAGCGAATACTTTCCGCAGTGGGCACAGAACTTTGATGACAAAGATTCCCTCACCGAATTCCGCCGTGCGTTCCATACACTAAAAGGCAGCGGCCGCATGGTCGGCGCCAATGAGATAGGTGAGCTGGCCTGGTCGATCGAAAACATGCTCAACCGCGTCATCGACCGCACTATAGTCGCGGACGCTGTGCACGTACACATCATCGAAAAAGTACGCGGCTTGCTGCCGGATATGATCGCAGCTTTCCGCGACGACCAACCCAATCCACATGAACAAATCGCCGAAACCTATCGTCTGCAGGCGGTATCGCTCGCGCAAGGTGTGGTTCCCGATGAATTGCTCGCAGAAATGGGCGGCAAGGATACAACTGCACCAACCACGGAAGTGGTCATCGATAGTGAAAGCCACATCGGCACTGATGAACAAGAAGCTGATGAAGACGTCGGTGATATTGAGGTTGTCCAATTGGATGAACCCCTCACTGACCAGTCTGAGGTCAGCGATACTACCTTTGAAGAAGCCATCGCTGAGCTGTCGGATGAACTGAACTTTACGTCTGAAGCAGAGACGGCCGACGACAACACCGACGAGGAGCTGACACTGGATGCCAGCACTTTGCCCGTTGCTGAGCAGGATGAAGATGAGGTGCTGGATCTCGTATTTGACGAGGAAGCAAGCCCATCATTAATGACACTCGACGATCAGGTTGAAATCGTCGATGAAGACGCTGTCGCACAGCTATCGCAGGTTTACAGCGAGCATCAAACCAACCACTTCAACTTCGCCGCAGCCACTAACGACGATACCGATATTGATGATCCGGACGCCCAACTCTGGGAAATTTTTGGCGCCGAAGCACTCACCCATCTCCAAGTGGTTGAAGAATTTATCGCACACATGGAAGCCGAAGCGCCGATTTACGAGCCGCCAAGTGAAGGTATGCAGCGTGCGCTGCACACGCTCAAGGGCAGTGCGCATATGGCCGAAGTGACACAAGTGGCCGAATTAGCAACGCCGCTGGAGCGTTTTGTCAAAGAACTACGCTCTTACCAGGTGAATATCAACGACGATATTCTCCAGCTGCTGCGCGATGCGGTTAGTTACACCCAGATCGCACTGCACCAAATCGAAGTCGGCGAATCAGTTGATATACCCCGTCTCCAACAGTTTGTCGCGCGCGTAAACGAACTGCGCGAGCTACATGTCACCCCACTCGTCAGCCTGCAAGACTTGGACGAGAGTGCCAAACGGCCAGTAGATCCTGAATTGCTCGCCATTTTTATGGCCGAGGAAATGAATCTGCTGCTGGATGCAGACAAAATTATCGCCCAGTGGGCAGCCGATCCGTCCGAGGCGATTCAGTTAATCCCGGTCATGGACGAGTTAGACAAGTTGACCAAAGCGGCCGCTCACGCCTACTTACCCGCTATGGCCGAGCTGAGCCAAAAAATCCACAGTGTTTACGAGACCATCATCGCTGGCCAGTTGGCCTGCTCGCCAAAGGTCTGCGATACGCTCAATTCCGCGCACATCGCATTGCTGGACATGGTCGATGCTGTAGCAGCTGGGCAAAACCTGCAGACCATTCCGCTTCTGGCCGAAGAAGGGCTAGATGACCTGCTCAGCACTGAATTGGTCACCCTCAGCACCCTGATTAATGATGAAGTTCCGCTGATTGAGGACGCTATTCCCCTGATCGAGGATGAAGTTCAGCTGATTGAGGATGACGTTCCTGTTATCGAGGATGAAGCTCCTCTGATCGAGCATGAAATTTCTGTAATCGAGGATGAAGCTCCTCTGATCGAGCATGAAATTTCTGTGATCGAGGATGAAGCTCCTCTGATCGAGCATGAAATTTCTGTGATCGAGGATGAAGCTCCTCTGATCGAGCATGAAGTTTCTGTGATCGAGGATGAAGCTCCTCTGATCGAGCATGAAGTTTCTGTGATCGAGGAAGAGATTCCACTCGCTGAATTGGACGAAGAAATCGAGTTTGACGAGCCAATTAACTACAGTCATGTCGCCCAAGGGGATGATGAGACTATCGAACTGATTGATGAGGACGCAGACAACGCCGCCTACACGCTGCTACCGGAAATCAGCTTGGTTGAAGAAGACTATCTTGATCAGGACAGCTCCGACGAGATCGTTGTAAATCTAGAGGAAAACCAGGAACCAGAACCCAGCGAACAAGCCCTTGAACAGGTTGCTGGAGCCGATGAATTCGTCGCTGATGCGCCTGTTGCAGCCACATTTGAACCTGTCGCTGAGGCTCAGTACCTTGCGCCAGCGCAACAACTGCCCGTGCCAGACGTTGCCATCGACGACGATTTTGATCCGGAAATCGTCGAGATCTTTATCGAAGAAGCGGGCGAACTGCTCGAAGAAATCGACACCTCGCTCAACGAATGGCAGGACGACTGGAACAACAGCAACTGCGTGGAAGAGTTGAAGCGTTCACTGCACACTTTTAAGGGTGGCGCACGCTTGGCCGGGCTTACCGATCTGGGCGATTTGTCCCACGATTTTGAAACCACGCTTATCGAGATGGCTGACGATGTAGAGCTGGATCAGTCCTTCTTCAACCTCTTGCACAGCTATCAGGATCGCATGCACGCCGGAGTTGCCCGTGCCCAGGCGCGGATGAACGGCACTTTAGCCAACAACGATATTCCCGCTGCACAGGAACCACCGTTACTGGATAGCTATGTGCCCGATAGCTACACCGCGACTGATAACTACGCTCCGACTGATCACTTCACGCCAACCGATAACTATGTGAGTGTCGATGAAGTCGTTGCAGGCATTGAGTACATCGATGAAGTACCAGTACTGCAAGACGAACAACCGCCGTACAGCAAACCCACGGTGGTGGTCGACAACACCCGTGATTATGCTGATGGCGGCAGCGAAACTCATAAATATGACAACGACAACACCCCGACGCAGAAGCCGAACGTACTGACCTTCGCCCCCAAGGCAAGGCCAGCGGCACCGGTACCAGGCGCCATTCCGGGCACCGAGTATGGTGGCGGTTTGCGCTCCGGTAATGCCGGCCCTGCGCAAGTACAACACTTGGCGGCACGCCGTACCGGCCCGCAAGAAGTGGTCAAGGTCTCGGCCGAATTACTGGAAGAGCTGGTTAACCTCGCGGGTGAAACCTCCATCAGCCGAAGCCGTATGGAGCAGCAAGTCAGCGACCTGAGTGGTTCAATCGAGGAGATGGATTCCACCATCCAGCGTCTGCAGGAACAGCTGCGTCGCCTCGATATCGAAACCGAAGCGCAGGTGATATTCCGCCAAGAACAAATGGCGCAGCAAGAAGAATTCGACCCGCTGGAGATGGACCGCTACTCCCAGTTGCAGCAGCTGTCGCGCTCGCTGATTGAATCCGCCTCTGACTTGATGGATTTGAAATACACCCTCGCGGATAAGACCCGCGATACCGAAACCTTACTGCTGCAGCAGTCGCGTATTAACACTGACCTGCAGGAAGGCCTGATGCGCTCGCGCATGGTGCCCTTCTCCCGTTTGGTGCCACGTCTGCGCCGGATCGTGCGCCAAGCCGCGACCGAACTCGGCAAAGAAGTCGATTTTGAGTTGGATAACGTCGAAGGTGAATTGGACCGTACCGTGTTGGAACGCATGGTTGCACCACTCGAACACATGCTGCGTAACGCGGTTGACCACGGCATTGAACTGCCCGACGAGCGTATCGCTGCCGGTAAAAATCCGAACGGCCGCATCCTGTTGACCCTTGGCCGTGAAGGCGGCGATGTGATCCTGCGCCTCGTCGATGATGGCCGCGGTATCAACCTCAAGCGCGTGCGCGAAAAAGCCATCGAACGTGGCCTGATGTCAGCCGACGTGCAGCTTGCGGATCAGGACATTATCCAATTCATCCTGCACGCCGGTTTCAGTACCGCCGAAAAAGTCACCCAGATTTCTGGTCGTGGCGTGGGTATGGACGTGGTGCATTCCGAGATCAAACAACTCGGCGGCGCCATGTTTATCGATTCCAACTGGGGATCAGGCACTGAATTTACCATCCGCCTGCCGTTTACCGTATCGGTAAACCGCGCGCTCATGGTGCAGATTGGCGATGACCTTTACGCCATCCCGCTCAATTCGATTGAAGGTATTGTACGCGTCAGCCCCTTTGAGCTGGAGCATTATTATCAAGATGACACCGCCCGTTTCGACTACGCCGGCGAGAACTATCTGGTGCGCTACCTCGGCAACCTGCTCGACTCCAGCGCCCAACCAAAACTCGATGGCCAAACCCTGCCGCTCCCGGTGGTACTCGTACGCAGCACCGAACATACGGTAGCCCTGCAAGTGGATCGCCTGCTCGGTTCCCGCGAGATCGTGGTGAAAACCCTGGGCGTCCAATTCAGTGCCGTGCGCGGCGTATCCGGCGCCACGGTAATGGGCGATGGTAGTGTTGTAGTCATTCTCGATTTGCACGCAATGATCCGCGAACAGCTGGCGCTTGGCCTGCAAAACGCCATCTTGCTAGAACCGCTGAAGATCAATGCGGCGCCAGAAGAAGATGTGTCTGAGAAGACCGTCATGGTAGTGGATGATTCGGTAACGGTACGCAAGGTAACTGGCCGCTTCCTGGAGCGCGAAGGTTTCCGGGTGGTCGCCGCCAAAGACGGTGTCGAAGCACTCCAACTGCTACAAGACCACATACCTGACATCATGCTGCTGGATATCGAAATGCCACGCATGGACGGCTTCGAAGTCGCCAAAAATATCCGTACCAGCTCGCGTCTGAAAGATCTGCCGATCATCATGATCACCTCGCGTACCGGTGAAAAACACCGCGAGCGCGCGTTCAGCCTGGGCGTGAACAAGTACATGGGCAAGCCGTATCAGGAAGAGCTGCTGCTCAGCAACATCAATGAATTGCTCGGCAAAACCGTGAAGTAAGGCGGCGGCGATGCTGCAACTGGGAATACTCGTCGATAGTGCCCACAAGCAGCAGGCGCTGACCGATTTGATCGCGCTGTCGGGTCATACGGTGGGCTGTCATCTACTCCTGTCAGCGCGCGAAGCGGCCAATCAACAGGTATTAGAACAACCACTGGATGCCTGGGTGGTAGACGTCGCAGAAGACTATTGCGACGAACAACAGTTGCTGGAGCAGTTATTCGCGCAGAGCCGAATTCCCATTATCCTCAGCGATAGCAGCGAATTCCCCCCCGGCAGCGAAGATCACAGCGCCTGGTTGCGGCGCACCGGTTTACGGTTACAGCGCTTGCGCGGCGACATCAACCTGCAGCAGGCCAATCCCGCCAGTGAACTCTGGGTACTGGCTGCCTCTACCGGTGGCCCGGCGGCGGTAAAACGATTTCTGGCGCAATTGCCCGCCAATCTGGGCATCGCCTTTTTGTACGCACAGCATATAGATGCCAACCAAGCAGCAACGCTCAACCGCATGATGAGCAATGCCGGCAACTACCCGGCGATGGTCGCCACCCAGGGCGTAGTATTGGAGCCCAACAGCCTGACGCTGGTGACAGCGCGGGATGCAGTCGAGATTCTGGAAAACGGCACTTTGGTCATACATTATGGACAATCCTGGAAAGGCAGTTATGCCCCCTCGATTGACCAGCTTGCGGCCAATGCCGCACGCATTTACCGCGAACGCTCCGGCTTGATTATTTTTACCGGCATGGGTGATGATGGCGCGGCAAGTTGCCGACTCATCAAACAAGTAGGCGGCAAGGCTTGGGCACAATCACCCAATGATTGCACCAGCGATTCCATGCCCGTCTCCGCCCTTGCCACCGGCTGTGTCAGCCTAAGCGGCACGCCTGAATATCTGGCGCGCTCGCTGGCGCAATTGCGACGTTAAACGCGAGAGCGATAACTAAAATTTGATAAGCACGCTTTTATAGTTTGGGAACTAACAGGATCAGATCTTCATGAGAGCACCCCAGCGCATCGAGAAAAAAGTACAAGAAGTCGCCAGCCTGCTCATTCCGATTCAGGGGCGCTTGCTGCTTGCACCCAACGTGACAGTCGCTGAAATTGTGCCCGTATCGCAAGTGATTCCCGTCGCCGACGCACCTGCCTGGTATCTCGGCAACTGCAGCTGGCGCGAACAGACCATCCCCCTACTCTCGTTTGAAGTGATCAACGGCGAAGACAAACCCGGCGTTTCATCCCGCTCGCGTTTTGCCGTACTCAACACCACCGGCGTCAACGAATCACTCCCCTTTATCGCCATTCTCACCCAAGGCCTGCCGCGTTTGGCGCGCGTCACTGAAGAAGAAATCACCGAACGCGAAGACGCCGACAACAAACCCTTCGAACTAATGCACGTCTCATGGGCCGGCGAAGAAGCGGTAATTCCCCATGTAGAAGCCCTGGAACGCGCGTTTCTGGATTATCTGCATTTGGATCATTAATTCACCCGCGCCATCCCCCAGCTTATGAACGAACTCATCATTGAAGACCTGCAACTTGGCAACGGCAAAACCGTCGTCAAAGGCGCCCTCATCACCACCCACTACACTGGCTGGCTCGAAGACGGCACCGAATTCGATTCCTCCCACCGCAAAAACAAACCCTTCCAATGCGTTATCGGCACCGGCCGCGTGATTAAAGGCTGGGATCAAGGCCTGATCGGCATGCAAGTCGGCGGCAAACGCAAACTCCAAGTTCCCGCACATTTAGCTTATGGCGAACGTCAAATCGGCGCGCTGATAAAACCTAATTCGAATTTGGTGTTTGAGATTGAGTTGTTGGAAGTACTGACGAGGGATGATTAATCACGCCACACTCCTTCAAAACTGCTTGCACAATTTTCGATCGATGATATACATTGATAAAAATGTATATCCAAAGGCTTTTCCAAAATGCAAATCTCCAAATGGGGCAACAGCCTCGCCATCCGTATTCCCGCCAACATAGCTAAAGCACTTTCACTTAAAGAAGGCGACGAAGTGCACATTCTGCCTTCAAACGGTGGCTTTGCAGTGACCAAAGACGAAAGCAAAACCAAAGCACTGGAAACCATCGCCAGTTTCAAAGGTCGTTTAGACAAGGATTTTAAATTCAACCGGGATGAGGCTAATGAAAGATAGGATTTTTGTAGACACCAACATTCTGGTGTACGCGCTCTTGGACGACAGCCACAAACAACAAACAGCACTCAACCTCCTGAAATCCGGCTGCGTGATCAGCACACAAGTGCTGAACGAATTCACTAACGTCGCGCGCAAAAAAGCCAAACTCGATTGGCAGGAAATTCACGAACTAAGCAAAGCCATCCAAAGCCTTGCTGAAATAATTCCGCTGGATTTAACAATTCATAATCGCGCGCTAACGATTGCAGAGAGTTGTGGTTATAGTTTTTATGATTCGTTGATCATCGCCGCCGCAAGTGAAAACAACTGTAATGTTCTGATTTCAGAAGATATGCAACACTCGCAAAAAATTGGCGACCTCACTATTAGCAATCCCTTTAAACAATAAAATAATAAAGCCAATACACATTACAACGTCGAATTAAAAATCCCAAACGCAGCATCCAAACGCTCAGCAATATCAAGATGATTTTGTGCAATTAATATTTCCACCACACACTCAGCCGTACACAAACCTCCCTCCGGCTGATTGCGCCTAAGCTGATATTGGGAAACTTGCCGGGGTTTAATATGTGCTCTGGGTAAATTTTTTAGATAGGGACTTTTGTTAAACATTTTACGTGCTTCTTGCCAGGTGGCATCCAGCAAAATGATATTTTCGAAGGATTCAATGGGTGCATTGTCTGCATCATCTACAGGATAAAGCAACACCGTATTTTTATTGTTGATTGCACTCAACAAAGCCGGGTTAAGTGTATTTCTCGCCCAAATTATTCGCTCTACTATTTCCGGCGCGGTGCTTTGTGCCAGCGCACCGGTATTAGAGGGACGCAGTAGTTCGCGTTCATGAGTGAGCAGAAATATTTTCATGGGCTATTTATCTGTAGATAATCAAAAAATTTGAAATGCGTATTTTTAAGGGTAGTAAAACTTCCCAATCAACTACCGAGAAATCCTCGGTAGTTGAATCTAAAAATATGCCTACAGACCAGCCGATTTAAAAATCCCCCC
>CAIOHY010000655.1 GCA_903858205.1 uncultured Cellvibrio sp. | reverse complement strand
GGGTAGGTGGGGTGTACTTTGCGATTATTACCCAAGCATTTGCCGCGATTCTGACGATTTTAATTATCGGCCAACAGGGTTATACCGGCGGGGTAAATGGCATGACGGATTTGCGTACGCTGCACGGCTGGGATATTCGTACTGACAGCGCGAAATACATATTTTATTTTGTCTGCGTGTTTTTGCTGTTTGTGTGTTTGTTTATCGCGCAGTTTATTCGCAAAAGTAAATTAGGTCGTCTGCTGGTGGCCATGCGCGACAAAGAGGATCGTGTGCGTTTCTCCGGATATGACGTATCCAACTTCAAAATATTTGTCTTCTGTATAGGCGCGATTTTCGCGGCAGTCGGCGGTGCTATGTTCACCCTGCAAGTGGGTTTTATGTCGCCAACGTTGGTGGGAATTGTGCCTTCGATTGAAATGGTAATTTTCTGTGCGGTGGGTGGGCGCTTATCAATCATCGGTGCGGTTTACGGTGCGCTAGTGGTGAACTTTGCTAAAACGTCTTTCTCGGAAAGTTTCCCGGAACTCTGGTTGTTTGCGATGGGTGGATTATTTATCGCAGTGGTCATGGCGTTTCCTAACGGCCTGGCCGGTTTATACAACACCTACGCTGCACCAAAAGTGGATGCGTTCTTCGCCAAATTATTTAGCAAAGCTTCGGTGAGTCATTCATCGCCCCCAACACCTCCACCATCAAAACCCACCGGTACTAACACTGAATCAGCCGCCTTGCCGCAAGGAGTTGTCCATGAGCAGTAATACTGACTTTGTGCTGGCGGTGGAAGGTCTCACCGTCTCCTTCGATGGTTTTAAAGCGGTAAACGATTTGAGTTTTTATGTGGATGAAAACGAAATTCGCGTGATCATCGGCCCTAATGGCGCCGGTAAAACCACAGTGTTGGATTTAATTTGCGGACGCACCAAGGCCACCGAAGGGTCAATCAAATTTCGCAACAAAGAACTGACGCGCATGAAAGAGCACGACATCGTGAAAGCGGGTGTCGGGCGCAAATTTCAAACTCCCTCGATCTATGGCGATTTAAGTGTGTTTGAAAATTTGGAAATTTCATTTCCGCGCGGTCGCTCTGTGTTTGGTGCCCTGGTATTTAAGCGCGATGAAGAAGTGATCAACAAAGTTCACGACGTTGCCAATATGATTTTTCTCGGAGATCAATTGGATAAACAAGCGGAGCTGTTAAGCCACGGGCAAAAACAGTGGTTGGAAATTGGCATGCTGTTGATGCAAGACCCGGATCTGTTAATGCTCGATGAACCCGTTGCCGGTATGTCGGTGGGCGAGCGGCAGCAAACGGCGGAATTGCTGCGCAGTATCATCAAGGACCGCTCGGTAATTGTGATCGAACACGATATGCAATTCGTGGCACAAATCGCCGATAAGGTGACGGTATTGCATCAGGGAAAAATTCTTGCGGAAGGTTCAATCGATAATGTGAAAAACGATCCGAAAGTGATCGAGGTCTATCTAGGTCATTAATTAAAGAGTAGGCCATTAATTAAAGAGCAGGTCATTAATTAAAGAGCAGGCCATTAATTAAAGAGCAGCTCATTAATTCGGGCGGGCATCAATAGCGGCCACTAATCATTGTGAGGAACGATTATGTTATCTGTATCTGACTACCGCGTAAGTTATGGCCAGAGCGAAGTGTTGCACGGGTTAAACTTTGAAGTGAAGCCGCGCGAAATTGTTGCCGTCATGGGGCGCAACGGTATGGGTAAAACGACGCTGATGAAATCCTTAATGGGCGTTATTCCCAGTTCCGGCGGCAGCGTAAAGCTGGACGGTAAAGAAGTTAGCCAATTGAAAAGCTATCAGCGTGTTGCCGGTGGCTTTGGCTTTGTGCCTCAAGGGCGAATGATATTTTCCAGTATGACCGTGAAGGAAAATATCGAGACTGGTTTAACTACCACCAAGCGCCGGTCGGTGCCGAAAGAACTCTACGATATGTTTCCGGTGCTATTGGAAATGCGCAATCGTCGCGGTGGAAATTTATCGGGCGGGCAACAACAGCAATTGGCGATTGCGCGAGCCTTGGCGAGTGATCCGAAAATGCTATTTCTCGATGAGCCTACAGAAGGTATTCAGCCTTCGATCATTCGCGAAATCGGCCGCACCTTAAAAATGATCCGCGATCAGCGCGGCTTATCGATTGTGGTATCGGAACAGGTATTGAGTTTCGCATTGGATATTGCTGATCGGATCTTGGTGATTGAGAAAGGCGAAATCGTGCATGAAGAATTGCGCGAGACAATTAATGAAGCCAAGGTCGCATCTTACTTATCGGTGTAACTCACGGCGGTGGCTTTTTTGTTGCTGTGTTGATTTTAGTTTTTATGCCTTAAGCCAGCTTTCGCTACGTCTCGGGCGATTGCTGGCTCTTTTATTGGTGGTTGGTGCCGTTAATTCTTTGTGTGCTCCCGCGTTTCACTTGTGTTTATCCCACTTCATCACCCTCCGCGCACAATCTGGCTTTTGCTGCATGTTGCAACGGCGGATTTCCCTGTAAATCTTCGCTGGGACTTATTAGTGGGACTTTTATTATCGGTCTCAATGAACACCCTATCCGCACCTGGGACGACACCCTGACTCGACCTTTGATTAAATCAATTTTGCTGCATCTGTAGCGCTCAAAATAATCAATAACAGAGGTATCGAAAATGCAATCCCCTAACCGATTGTGCGGTGTTTTTTTGTTGGGAATAGTGTTGCCCAGCCTGCTCACCACATCCGTTGCACTACAGGCAGGTGAAGTGCCTGCCGGTGCGGGTAGTTACACCACTGAAAAACCTGCCCATCGCTGGGCGCCATCCACGGCAGAAGGTTATGACCAAACGGTACCAGAAGGCCAGCCATGGGGTATTTATGTTCCGCGTCAGGAGATGGCGCCCAAGGTATCTGACCGGTTTCAAAACTCCGGCAAGCCTACGCCTACGCACGAGTTTTGGTCGTCGGTTGTGTGGCCACATGCGGTAAAAAACCTGATTCGCAATGAAAATGGCGGCATTATCGAGACCAATGTCGATGCGGTTCCCTATTCGCATTGGATGAGTAATTCGCCCTACACACTCAAGTTCACCAATACCGGCATCAATCTGACCTACGCGCAAATTCCCTTGCTGGTTCCCTATCGCTATGAGGATCCAAGCTCAGATAAACGCGTCCTACCCTCCACTACGAATCCCAAGTTCACCGCCTACACCTATCCCGCGCGTATCGACCCACGTTTGGATCCATTGGGTGGCACCGAGCTGAATATTCGTTTTGACGGGCTGGATGCCGATGCCACCCTGCTGGACAACTACAGCGATTTTGCCGCCACTGTGCTGCTGAAAAATCCTGGCGCTAATGAAAATGCCCAGGGCGCACGGGTGACTATGGTGAATGGTTCGCCGTTTATCCATTTCCAAAAAACGGGTCTGAGCACGGTGAGCTTCACCTACTTTAACGGCATGCGCATCATCCACGAGTCGAACGGTGTGCTTGCTCTGTATTTGGGAGATGTGCGCGCGGGCTACGCGATTTTTGCGCCGCCAGGTACGCGGTTCAGCTACAGCCTGGCAAACCTTGACCTCAAGGAATTGGCCAGTAACGGCAAGATCACTATGACCATTCCGAGCGGCCACCAATATTTCAGTGTGGCGATTCTGCCTAACGAAATAAACGCGATTTTCAAAGCGCCCAACAGCTACACCGAACAAGGCTTTCCGATTGCGGCCGGTACTGCCGTAAGCGAATTGCCCACGCACATTTCTGGCACGCGCCAGCCTTTGGTGGTATCGCGTTTAGTGGGCGATTTTTTTCGGGAGGATGACGCGGGCGATGGTGTAGGCGTCGAGGAATTGGATGCGTTGATCGCTGACTATCGTCGTCACGCGTTTGCGCTGCCTACCGATACGCGTTTTGACTACAGCTACAACGAGCGCACTGCAGAAGTCGTATCGACTTACAACGTCACCACCCAGCAGGTGGGCACCGAGCAATATGCAGACCCTGACGCGATTAATCAAACCATGATGGGGCTCTATCGCCACCAGTACATCAATACCAGCGGTTTGGATTTTGCGTACACCTATTCAACGCCCCGTGGCGAGATGAAGGTCATCAAGGGCAATAATTTCACCACGCGCATCCATCACCCGGGGTTGCTGCCAAACCTGCCCAATACTCTGGAGGGCGCAGAGCTAGACCGTTTGATGACCCTGTTGGATCAGGACAAAAATGGCCAATTCGGTGCTGATGGGCTGACCCGCAATGATGTGCTGGATACCTACAATAACGGCAAAGAACTCAACTGGATGTTGCAGCTGTTGCACATTGCCGAACAGACCAACCGCGCCGATGTTGCCGCAACCCTGATGGGGCGGATCAAAGCGCACTTGGAAGACTGGCTGAGCGCCGATGATTGGCAACAGGATCTGGCGTACACCAACAGCCAGTGCAACCCGATGGCAGAGCCAATGCGCAGCAACTGCTACCGCGACCTGCGTATCGCAAACGAGAAAAAATACTTCTACTACAACCAACAGTGGAACTCGCTCACTGGCTACCCGGCGAGTTTTGGTTCTGACACTGAATTGAATGACCACCATTTTCACGCGGGCTATCTGATCTCGGCAGCTGCAGCCGTCGCACGTTATGACCGCAGCTGGGCGCAGCAATGGAAGCCGATGGTCGACCTGCTTATCAAGGACTCGGCCAATTGGGATCGCAGTGACACTCGTTTTCAATACCTGCGCTACTTCGACATCTACAGCGGCTACTCACTGGCCAATGGTCATTTGAATATGGATGCGGGCGGTAATCAGGAATCGTCTTCGGAGAGTATTAACTTCGCGCAAGCGGTCGCCTTGTGGGGCGCGGAGACGGGCGATACCCGCATCCGCGATCTGGGTATTTTCCTCTACGCCAGTGAAATTCAAGCTATTCACCAATATTGGTTCGACGTGGATAACGAAGTATTCCCGCGTCAGGTGTTTTGGGATAACGGCAGCCAATTCGTGAAGAAGGATTTTGATCGCGCATCGGTGGGTTTGGTGTGGCACAGCAAAGCCGACTATGGCACTTGGTTCTCGGCGGCTCCGCGCATGATTGCCGGGATCAACTTTCTGCCGGTTACTGCCGCGTCGCTGCATTTGGGGCATATGGAACGCAAGCTACCTAGTGGCGGCAGGGTTCCATCACTGCAGTTGGTTGTTGATCGGCTTGATGAAGACACCCACTTCTTCGCCTCGACGCTCTGGCACAGAGACTTGCCTGCGCAATACACCCAATATGATTTCCGCCGTAAAACCAAATTTTGGGATGATTTGATGTGGCAGGCCGAAGCTTTGGTAAACCCGCAGACGGCAGTCACCAAGCTCAATGCTGCAGGCAACTACAAAACCGAGTTTGACCCATCACTCGCGCCTATGTATCCGAATGACGAGGTACGCAGCGAGGCGGGTGCGAGTAAAACCCATACCTACCACTGGGTTTTCAACCTGCGCCAATTAGGTCGCCCACTTAAAGGCGTAAGTGCAGACACCGCGCACTATGCGGTGTTTGAGAAGAATGGCAACCGTACCTATGTGGCTTACAACCCAACGGCTACGCCCAAAACCGTCACCTTCAGTGATGGTGTAAGCATCAGCGTCGCTCCCTTCAGTATGAGTGGCGATGATGTGGTTGCACCGGCGGTTACTAATCTCATTGTGGGGCAGGTGACAACAACATCGGCAACCGCCAGTTGGAGCCCATTGTCAGGTGAGTGGACGGGGGCAAGTTATCGTGTGGTGGTAAGCGATAGCAGTAATGCCACTGTATTTGATCAGACGGTCAGCGGAACTTCAGCTGCCATCAGTGGTTTGGTGCCTAACACCCATTACATCCTGCGCGTCAGCTCATTGTTCGATGGGTTGAGTGGCCGTGCGGCATTCAGCAGCTTCACCACTGAGTTGGATCTTAGCCAGGTGCCTCGCGTAGACAATCTGGCGGCCAGCAACCTCACCCATGAGAGTGGGGTGATCAGTTGGAGCGCGATTCCATCGGCGTACCCGAACGCGGATTACGCCATCGAACTGCGTACGCAAGGCGTGCTGGTACAAACGATTCCATCGACCGGTGGCGCCACCGAGCGCAGGCTTACAGGCTTGCGTGCAGCGACCAGCTACACAGTGAGTCTGGTAGCGCGCAGTAATGGTGTGCTCTCGCCAGCGGCAACCCTGAGCTTTGTGATCAAAGAGACACCGCCTGCCTGTGACCCGACCGCGCCTTATTGCGTTGAAACCACCCAGTGCAGTGCGGTGCGTATCACCCTGAACCGCAATGCGGTATGGGCTGACATTCTCCTCACCGCACCCATGCAATCTGGCGGCTATCGCATGGCTAAAACGCCGGAAGGCAAGTCCTACTTTGATGTAACGGGGCTTGCTGCTGGCAATCAGGTGAGCTTTAGATTTACCTACTTCGACACCGCCGGTCATGATCTGGGGCCTTACACCTACACGCATCCTGCTTGTGCCAGCTCATCCAGCTTGTCCAGTTCATCGGTAGCGACAACAAGCTCAGTCAGCTCTTTATCCAGTTCCTCAGTCGCAACGACAACCTCGGTGAGCAGCTCCGTGTCTTCATCCAGTGTTGCAGTGACATCGTCAAGCGTGCCTGTTGCATCGTCGAGTGTGTCTAGCACATCGTCAAGTGTGCCTGTGACATCGTCGAGCGTGCCTGTTGCATCGTCGAGTACGCCTGTGACATCGTCCAGTGCTGCAACAAGTTCGTCGAGTGTCGCACCAAGTTCGTCGAGTATCGCAACAACATCCTCGGTGAGATCAAGCAGCTCGTCGGTTGCGCCAAGTAGCTCGTCGGTACCGGCTGATTTAGGCGTAGTGAAAATGAGCGCATTGGCTAACGGTGGCATGGAGTTCAGCGTGCGCGTGAGCGAGCGCAAGCAATATGTTCACTTCTTTGCGCGTCGCAACGGTCTGCAAGACTTCGTGGTAAATGATGTGCAGGCGCAAGCCAGCGGTGAGATCAATAACGGCGACGGCACTTACACCTATCGTGTGACTCGCGCAGGGGCTTATACCGCTGGCAACTTGGTAGAGGGGCGCTTCTTCACCTACACCCCGGCCGCTGGTCAGCAGTATTTCCCTGGTTCGCTTGAGAACAGCTGGAATGCAATGACCTATCCCGGTGTGAGTTCTTCTGTGTCCAGCCAGTCAACGTCATCGAGCGTTTCCAGCGCCTCATCGTCTACAGGCAATAAGCCTTACACCGCAACAGCGGTCATGCCTAACGGTGCAAACCTGGCTTACACCACGACGGCGACCTACACAAATGGCGGTGTGAAAATTACCTTTACCACTCAAGAGAATTTGAATTGGGCATGGGTATTTACGCCGGGCTGGAACAATATGACCCGTTTACAAGGCAACAGCTTTGAAGTGACTATCCCCAACGTTAAACCGGGTGTGGCAATTAGCTATTACTTTACGGTCAGTACGGTAGCGCGCGGTGAAGCTAACAATAACAATCAGCCTCATACCTGGCTTGTGCAGTAACTATTTTCCTTTTGTGCATTGATTACCGGCGCATTTGCGCCGGTTTTTTCGCTCAACCTTAGCCTGTTTGTCTCTGTAATTAAACGTCCTGTTGGTTGTTGGTATTACACCTGTGGACTATGCTGGGTTCGTACGGGGTGATGAGACATAAAAAAAATCAACTATTGGTAGGCTCCAGGTGGATAAATTAGTTTTAAGTTTTAATGATATTCCTCTCATTCTGGTTATATTCCAGTCGTTACTTTTCTCCATTCTGCTGTTGACGGCAAATCTTGGAAGGCGGCAAGCCAATTTTTTTCTCGCCATGTTTTTGCTCGCTATCGGAATTGATGCCTTTGATTCACTTATCTACTGGAGTCCCAGTATCAAAGTTGCCTATCTTGATGGTGCAGTGCATATATTTTATTGGCTGAAATTCAGTGTTTATCTTGCCGCGCCCATGCTGTTTTTTTATGTGAAGTCGATGATCGATCCCGACTTCAAGTTGCACTGGCGCTACGCTGTGCACATGTTGCCGCTGCTGGTGTTTCCCTTATTTATCATCGGCCTCTATACCAGCCTGACGCCAGAAGAACGGGTGTTGGGTATTACCCAGTTTGGATTGTTATACAAAGAGCCGGTTTTCCAAATGCATCTTTGGATGAGACATTTCTTATATGTCGGTTACGGCATTGGTTGTTTTTACCTGCTTTTCCAATATAAAAACCGTTTGAAGCAGCACTATTCCAACCTTGAAAACATCGATATGTTTTGGCTGCAGATGTTAATTGGTGGCTTTTTGATGATTTGGGTTTGGGTGTTTATTTCTTATCTGTTAACGCTGGTCAATTCATCCCAATGGATTGGAAACCTGATTGGTATTTCCGGCAACATATTTAGCTTCGTGTTTGTTAATGCGTTGGTGCTCTACAGCATGGCTCACGCCACTATTGGATATAGAAAGGTGTTGCCAGCGGAGGAAGAAAAATCCAATCCGCCAGAGCCAGAAAAATATGATCCGCTGATCATGACCAAACTCAATCAGTTAATGAAAGACAAAGAACTTTACCTGGATCCGGAATTCACCCTGGAGCAATTGGCAGAAATCAGCGAAATTCCGGTGCGCAAAATTTCCGCCGCGATTAATCGCGATGCGGGTCAAAATTTCTTTGATTACATTAACTCTTATCGTGTCCAAAAAGCAGCCAGCATATTGGCCAGCCGCAATAACAAAACTTCTATGTTAGATGTGATGGCCGATGCCGGCTTTAACAGCAAATCGACTTTTTACCGCGCGTTCAAAAAGTTTATGGATATGACGCCGACCGATTACGTCGACCAACTCAACCGCAAAATCTGATTGTCTATACGTCAAATAGCGTAGTCGAGCGCGCTATTTGTCGTATTGTGAGTCAACCCCCCGCGCCAGATACTGATCCTGATCCGAGACACATTGTCTACCACTCACCAGGAGTCAGTACCATGGCCGAAACGATTATCAAAATAGATTTAACTAAATCGCCCTACGAAAATGAAATGATCCACAACCGCTGGCATCCGGATATTCCCATGGTGAAAACCGTGAAGCCTGGCGAGGATTTTATAATTGAATGCTATGACTGGACTGGTGGACAGATTGCAAACAACGACAGCGCCGACGATGTGCGCGATGTGGATTTGTCGCAGGTGCATTTTCTTTCTGGCCCAGTTGGTGTTGAAGGCGCAGAGCCGGGCGATTTGTTGGTGGTGGATATTCTGGACATTGGTGCCTTTCAAGAGAGCCTCTGGGGTTTTAATGGCTTTTTCTCAAAAAATAATGGTGGCGGTTTTTTAACAGAGCATTTTCCTGAAGCCCAAAAATCGATTTGGGATATCAACGGTATGTTTACCAAATCCCGCCATGTGCCTAACGTAGAATTTGCTGGTCTGGTGCATCCCGGTTTGATTGGTTGTTTGCCATCAAAAGAAATGTTGTTGGAGTGGAATAAACGCGAGAAAGAACTCTACGACACTGAACCGGATCGCGTTCCTGCGCTTGCCACACTTCCTTATGCTGATACTGCCCACATGGGCAAAATGGCTCCCGACGCCGCAAAAATTGCTGCCGCTGAAGGTGCGCGTACTGTGCCACCGCGTGAACACGGCGGTAACTGCGACATTAAAGATTTATCGCGCGGCTCCAAAATTTATTTCCCTGTGTATGTGAAAGGTGGTGGGCTTTCTGTTGGCGATTTGCACTTCAGTCAGGGCGATGGTGAAATCACCTTCTGCGGTGCGATTGAAATGGCGGGTTGGATTCATCTGCGCGTGAGTTTAATCAAAGATGGTATGGCGAAATACGCGATCAAAAATCCGATTTTCAAACCCAGCCCGATTGCACCGAAATACGATGATTATTTGATTTTTGAAGGTATCTCGGTGGATGAATATGGCGAGCAACATTATCTCGATGTGCATGTCGCTTATCGCCAGGCCTGTTTGAATGCAATTAATTATCTGACCAAATTTGGCTATTCCAAAGCGCAAGCTTACGCCATTCTAGGTTGTGCGCCGGTGCAGGGTCATATATCCGGTGTGGTCGATATTCCAAACGCCTGTGCAACCCTGTGGCTGCCAACGGATATCTTCGACTTTGATGTTAATCCATCGGCAGAAGGGCCGACCAAAAAAGTATCGCCGGGAATGGATGTTCCTTTGTCAAAAGATAAATGAAGGCGAAGGATAAATAGTTTTTGATTTTTTCCGATGCATGCAGGAATTACTGTGGTGGATTCTGGCACTCACTCAGGGACCGTGCGCAGCATGGATGCTGTGCCCGAGCCTACAGGGAGGTATTTACGGCGCGTCCCGGAGTGAGTGACAGAGTCCGCCCCTGCGAAAATCCCAGCGTTTTTTTATGGAGTTCATATGCCCGTTTACGACTACAAATGCGCCGATCACGGTTTGTTTTATGAATTGGCGTCGATCGATGATTCGAGCAAACCAGCGGCCTGTCCCACCTGCGCAACCTTGTGCGCGCGCGTCATTATGGTTGCGCCAGAATTTCTGGATATGAAAAAAGAAAATCGCGCAGCTCATGCACGTAACGAAAGTGCCATGCATGCGCCTATTTTTTCTACGCCAGATTATCGCGCGGAACAGCAAGCGAGGCGCGAACACAAACATGGAAAGGGTTGTGGTTGTGGTGATAAGCCTATTCGCAAATCGAATTTAATGTACACCGCAAACGGTAATAAAATGTTTCCCTCTATGCGGCCTTGGATGATTAGCCATTAACTTTTTCTTTACTGAAATAAAAAAGGGCTTCGAGTGAAGCCCTTTGTTTTGGACAAATGAGTGAAGTGTTAATGCGATTTTTCTGGTGCGCGCAAAGTGTCAATGTAATCGTTGAGTGTGCCGAATAAATCGCTCAGCAATTCCGGCGCTTGCATGCATTTTGCGGCGCCCATAATCCCTTGGTAACTGCTAAAGATAAACATCGAAATACGTACCGGATTGATATCTTTTCTGACCAGTCCATCGGCTTGGCCTTTTTCAAGTGCGCGCACAATTGTCATGTGTACATTGTCAAACACTTTTTCCAAGCGCTGGTGAAAGCCGTCATCAATAGCGGCCATCTCCTGATTCAAATTATTTAACGGGCACCCATTAAAACAATCGGCATTCTGAAATGATTCCGCTTTATAGACAAACAATTGTTGCAGGGTGGTAAGCGGATTGTTGTGTTGTTGAAAAAAATCTTCCCACACGTTTTGGAAATGTCCCATCAACACCTCATCTACTACGGCATATCCCAAGGCTAGTTTATTGGGGAAGTAGTGATAGAGGGCACCCTTGGCCAGATTGGTCTTTTGCAAGATGGAATCAATGCGCATGCCCTGATATCCATTTTGGAAAATTTCCTCACGCGCGGCTTCGAGTATGCGGGTGCGAGTGGTTTCGGTATTGCGTTCAGTAGCCATAGGCGTCTCTTGGGTATGCAATCATTTTATTGTTATCGAGTTTTATGACATCCCAGTGACACATTTCCGTTGTAACAGCGCGCCATCAAAACGACGGTGCCTGAATTTTTACCACATCATTTTTGATGTTGCCAGCAAAGCCTGCGCACAGCAGTAGCAAGCAAGCATTTACTTCAAGCGTCTCTTCAAACCATTGGGACAACCCTTTGTCGATAGAAAATACTTCCCGATCAAATGGCCAGCCGCAGGTGTAGAACGCACAGGCTAGCAGAGTAACCACTACTGTTGGCGCGCGCAGTATCTTAGCGGCATTGCGCACTACGAGTTGGATTCTGCGCGACATATGCCAAATAAAACTGAAGATCATTAGCAGGGCTGTCGCACGCAAGATTTTTTCAAGCGCGCCCCAAACAACGCTATTGCCCAATTTATCAATGTCCACTTCACGCAAAAAAAGTGCTAGGGCAAATAGCGCTAACCCCAGGCGAATATCGCGCTTCAAACCTGAATCCTGCGCACTAAAGGCGCGCCACGTTTGAATAATAGCAGCTAAGAGTAAGAATCCACCCTGGGCTAATTCCAGCAGCGCATTTTCATTTATGACATCGGGATTGAATTGCCAGGCCTTAAAGCTAAATGTGCTGCTAATCGCTAACAGGCCGATAATAAAAAAGCCCAGAGCGATAGCCCGAATACGCTGGGTGTAACTGGTGAGTTCCAGCGAAAACGGTTGGAAATCCGCCATGTGATGGGGCGAACGCAACTCCAGGGTGGGAAAACTTTGCAGTTGTGGCATCTGCGGAAATGACGATTGTAGTCTGTTCTTCATTGGTGTTTGGCTCCTTGAGCGATCTTTGGGTTCTCTTGATACGGGTTGGAAAACCCTATACCAGCAACAAGATTGGCCTGCGCAAGCTGAATCCATACTGAAATCAGCGAGTGGTTGCCATCTCTGGTGTGAAGTTCCTTTTTCTCCATTATTAACGCGGGCAGCGCCCTGAATTCGTAGTTGGTCAGCGGCGAGACCGACCAACTGGTCGGTGGCCATTAAATAACAGACCATTTGGTCTGTCAATTCAGGATTTGTGAAAAAGTGTTGGCCTGTATTGAATGTCTGGCGGCTGAATTAATACTGCTTT
The DNA here is from genome assembly GCA_903858205.1 of uncultured Cellvibrio sp. GTDB lineage: Bacteria > Pseudomonadota > Gammaproteobacteria > Pseudomonadales > Cellvibrionaceae > Cellvibrio. Next base: position 5,055 of record CAIOHY010000655.1, on the reverse strand, counting down.
AAGTTTTCGGCGGTAGAGTGCGTTGCTGCCAATATCTGGCGTTAACAGCGCTGGCGCTGTGGGTTATGCTGCATGCTCCCGAATAGCAGAGAATGATCGATGAAACAACGCCGTAAACTGAAGCCGCTACTGGCGTTGCTGGTATTTGCGCTTGGACTGGCTCTGCTCAATAGCGTTAATAAGCAGCAGCTACTGGGCTCGGAGGCGGCGCAGTCGCAGATTGCGCTGACAGCGGACGTTGAGAGCGCAAGTGGTGCGGATGTTTTAATTGCTGAAGCCTTCCGCAATGGGCAATCAAATATCCAGTTGGGTGGCTTGGGGCGCGTAAGTCGTATCTTGCCCGATGACAACAAGGGCAGTCGTCATCAAAAATTTTTGGTTGAATTAGAATCTGGCCACAGCGTGTTAATTGCACATAACATTGATTTGGCGCAGCGCGTTAAGCATCTGCGTGAGGGACAATCGATAGAATTCTACGGTGAATATGAGTGGAATAAACAAGGGGGCGTCATACACTGGACGCATCATGACCCCAAAGGGATACATCCTGGTGGTTGGTTGAGATACCAGGGCCAAGTGTATAAATAATCCGAACACAATAAAAAAACCTGCAGAGATATCACGATGAATAATTCTAATTCTGTTAGCCGTTACAGCCCGATTCTTATCGGTCTGCACTGGTTTATGTTTTTACTTTTGATCGCTGTTTACGTCACTATGGAATTTCGCGGCATATTTCCCAAAGGCAGTGATCCGCGCGAGTTTATGAAGGCGCTGCATTTTATGTTTGGCATCACCGTTTTAATGTTGGTTGTGATTCGCTTGGGGGTGCGCCTCTCAAGCCCTACACCGGCGATAGTTCCTGCACCCAAGCCGCTTGAAAATCTGCTCGCAAAAGTGATGCATGCATCGCTCTATGCGTTCATGATTTTTATGCCCATTGCAGGCTGGACCATTTTAAGTGCTGAAGGCCATGCTGTACCCTTTTTTGGTTTGGAGTTGCCGCCGCTAGTGGGTGAAAATCATGATTTGGCAGAGCAGGTTGAGCACTTGCATGGTCTGGTCGGTGAGATAGGTTATTACCTGATTGGTTTGCATGTGTTGGCTGGTTTATTCCATCACTACGTAAAACGCGATAACACCTTAAAGCGCATGTCATTAATTAACAAAGAGTCTTAAGCCTATGCGCCATCGCGAAGGTCACCGTTCCCATCATTCAGGTTGGTTGCGCGCTGCGGTACTGGGCGCGAACGACGGCATTATTTCTACCGCCAGTTTGATGATGGGGATCGTTGCCGCGCAGGCAGATCACTCCGCAATTTTATTGACCGGTGTGGCGGGTTTGGTGGCGGGTGCGATGAGTATGGCTGCGGGCGAATATGTTTCGGTTCGCTCGCAGGCGGATACTGAAGCGGCTGATCTTGCGCGCGAAACCCATGAGCTTGCGACTGATTCAGCGGGTGAGCATCGCGAACTGGAAGAAATTTATGTTGCGCGCGGTTTGGAGCGCGAGCTTGCGCGCGAAGTGGCAAAACAATTAATGCAACACGACGCGCTCGGCGCCCACGCACGCGATGAGTTGGGCATTACCGATTTATTTAGCGCCCGTCCGCTCCAGGCCGCGCTAACCTCAGCGGCGACTTTTGCGGTAGGCGCATTTATTCCAGTGTTGGTGGTTCTGTTATTTCCTGCAACGAATCTATCAATCTCGATTGCAGGTGTGTCGTTGGTTGCACTGATTGGCTTGGGCGGGCTCGCTGCAAAAGTGGGAGGCGCCAATTTGTGGATAGGCGCTGCGCGTGTGGGCTTTTGGGGTGCAGCCGCTATGGCGTTAACCGCTGCGGCGGGTCATCTATTTGGTGTTGTGCTCTGATGCAAACAATCATCGCAATCACTTTCTCATCTCCTGATTAATCACCGCAAATTCTCACGTATCGCCCCTGTTTATGTTGTTTGGGAATGCAAACTACCTAGAGGTCGTGCCGCCCCGGCTGTATTAATTCCATCCAACGGGCGTCAAACCCGCTGATTGTATGGTGATTGGTGTATACTCGGGCACAGTTCGTGCGTGCAATTAATAGACTCTTTGCGCGTTCCTTCTACTGCCTCGCCGCCGGTTTGAATCCTTCAGACCCCCCCGAATGCCAGAGTTGAACTTCCTGATGCATAAACGCGCGGCAGTAGTTATATCGGTAAGTCTGCGTGACTTTCCCCTCAAGCCTCTGGCTGCAATAACTTTTGGTGAATAGATTGATCGGAAATTTCTTTAAAAAATTGATAGGTTCAGGTGCGGACAAACCTGAAAAAAACGAGGCAACTGCAAAGCCCGCCAACGACAAATCAAGCGACAAAAAGCATCCTCGCGAGCGCAGCGGCTCACACCAGAACAGCCGTGGCAATCGCAATTCCCGCGCTCAGCGTTCAGGTCAAAAAAACGGGGAGCAAACGCCGGCGGTGCAGCGCGATCATGCGCCCAAACAGTCTCGTCACTCAACGGAATCGCGCCCGAATAAGGCTGTTAAAATCGATCACGGGCCTTGGGATATTGCTCAGTTTGAGGTCGAGGAAATCGAAGGCAAAACCCGCTTTCACGATTTTGATTTAGAGTTGCCGATTATGCGTGCGATTGCTGATCTCGGCTTTAAATACTGCTCGCCAATTCAAGCTCAATCGCTGCCCTATGCGTTGCAAGGCAAGGATGTGGTCGGTAAAGCTCAAACCGGTACGGGCAAAACGGCCGCGTTTTTAACGGCGATTATCGATGATCTGCTCAGAAATCCTATCGCGGAAAAACGCTATGCCGGTGAAGCGCGCGCACTGGTGATTGCGCCCACCCGTGAGTTGGTAATTCAGATTGCGGAAGATGCCAAAGGTCTGTGCAAATACACCGACTTGAAAATCCACACCCTCGTTGGTGGTATGGATTACGTCAAACAACAACGCCATCTGCACGATGATTTGGTCGATATTCTGGTCGCAACTCCCGGCCGTCTGCTCGATTTTTGCGGCAACAAAGATGTGTATCTCGATCAATTGGAAATCCTCGTGATCGATGAGGCCGACCGCATGCTGGATATGGGCTTTATCCCGCAAGTGCGGCAAATTGTTCGCCAGACCCCCAAACGTGAGGATCGCCAGACGCTGTTTTTCTCGGCCACCTTTACCGATGAAGTGCGTACTCTGGTAGAGCAGTGGACCTACAAGCCCGTCACTGTGGATATTGAACCCGAATCCGTTGCCAATGAGCGTGTTGACCAGCATGTCTACTTGGTCTCGACTGAAGAGAAATACACGCTGCTGTACAACCTGATCCAACAGGAACATGCCGAGAGCATGATCGTGTTTGCCAACCGTCGCGATGAGTGTCGCGATCTGCAAGAAAAACTCCTGCGTCACGGTATTAAAGCCGGACTGCTCTCGGGCGAGATTGCGCAAAACAAGCGCGTTTCGACGCTTGATGCGTTTAAATCCGGTGAGATAAAAGTGCTGGTGGCAACCGATGTGGCCGGGCGCGGCATTCACATTAGCGGTATCAGCCACGTGGTGAATTTCACCCTGCCGGAAGAGCCGGAAGATTATGTTCATCGTATTGGCCGTACCGGTCGCGCCGGCAAAAACGGCACCTCGATCAGTTTTGCCTGCGAAGACGATGCCTTGCTGCTAGAACCTATCGCGCAGTTGTTGGGTAAGCCGATCAAATGTGAACAGCCACCTGAATACCTGCTGCTGACACCGCCGGACAGCCCGCCCGCACCACCGCGTGCGCGCACCAATGAGCGTTTTAGTAATCGCTCGGTGGGCAATCGCCCTGGCGGTAACCGTGGTCGTCGGCCGCGCCACTGATAGGGTCTACAGTGACACCCACTGATTTGGTCCTGCCCGGCGTTCGCCGGGCGCTCCCCCGCTAGGCGCTCTCATCACCAGGAATGGTTATGTCCTCTGCTAAATCTGCCTTATTAACCCTGCATTTGGGCGCATTCTTAATGGGCGCGACAGGGCTTTTTTCTAAAATTATTGACTTGCCCGCCTGGGATATCACCGGCTACCGCACCTGGATTGCAGCGTTGGTGCTATTTGCCTGGGTCTATTGGCGCGAGCGCAATCTCGGCCTTAAATCACCGCGTGATTACGGCCGTATGCTCGTGCTTGGTGTGTTACTTGGCGCGCACTGGGTGACTTTTTTTTACTCCATGCAAGTCGCCAATATCGCAGTGGGTATGATTTCGCTCTACGCCTATCCCGTAGTCACTGTATTTCTTGAGCCCTGGATTAAACGCACCAAACTTGACTGGCGCGATGTGGTCAGCGGTTTTCTGGTGCTGGTCGGGATTTATTGTCTTGTCCCTGAGTTTGATATCGACAACAACATGACCCAAGGCGTGATCTGGGGTGTAATTTCTGCCCTCACGTTTGCGGTGCGCAACTTATTATTGAGCTATTGGTTTAGCAATCAAACCGCCGCGCGCTCGATGAGTTATCAGGTCTTGATTGTTGCGCTGCTGATGACACCAGTGCTGGTCTTGTCATCCCATGAACCCAGCACCCACGATTGGTGGTTGCTGCTGTGCCTTGGCATTGTATTCACCGCTTTTACGCATACGCTGCTGGGGTATGCCTTGCGCTACTTAAAAGCGAAAACAGTGGGCTTGGTAGCCTGTTTGCAGCCGGTATATGCAGTGATTTATGAAATCGCTGTGCTGCACACCTATCCTGATTGGAGCACCATTATCGGCGGCGGCATTATTATGGCGGCGGCGATTTACGAATCGGTGCGCGAGCACAATAAAGCGGCGTTGATCACCTCTATTGAAAATAGCGCCTAACCAATTAGTGTGGCGGTCCATGGGTTTGAATCGCCCGCGTGCTGAGTTTGGTTTGCTCCCTAGGCGTTAAACATGCAGCCTAATCATAGGCTTGGCGCATTTTCCTAAAGTTTGTCTACACTCAAGGGATACTTACGAATCCGCTGAGTGCTAGCCCATGAAAAAAATTCTAATAGTCGAAGACAGTGAGATGGTGATGAAGATCATGCGCCATCTGGTGCAGAGTTCATCC
>CAIOHY010000654.1 GCA_903858205.1 uncultured Cellvibrio sp. | reverse complement strand
TTTTCGTTCGCCAATGCCTTAAGCAGTGCGGCGGCATCCTGTGCGTGTTGTTGCATGTCATCCAGACCGGCGTCTTTAGGGACGGTCATCTTCATTTGCGGTTACCTTTTGTGGGTTTGATTTCATTATATTAGATAAATATAAATTAGCAACGTCTAAATTAGTGATCTATTATGTAGTTCAAGGGGCTCAGATTCCCGCAGTTGCCCCCAAGGCCGTGAATATTGTCGCAAACTATTTTGCCAAAGAGGTGTGCTATGGCTCATGTCGTATTTGTTGGAGCAGGTTTGGGGGGAATGGCGGGTGCATACGAAATGCACGATGCCTTGGGTAAACATCATCAAGTCACCGTGATCAACGAGCGGGAGGATTTTCAGTTCGTCCCGTCCAATCCTTGGTTGGCAGTGGGGTGGCGCGAAGCGGAACAGATCAGCTTTCCGATTCGCCCTTATCTGGAGAAGAAAAACATCGGCTTTATCGCCCAGCGGGTAGATGAGATAAACCCGGTCGATAAATACCTCACCCTGAATGACGGTAAACGTGTGGATTACGACTATCTCGTCATCGCCACCGGCCCCAAGTTAGCCTTCGACGATGTTCCCGGCGCTGGTCCTCACGGCGGATTTACCCAGTCGGTCTGCACCTTGCCCCACGCGGAACATTCCTATGAAGACTATAAAAAGCTGGTTGATAACCCCGGCCCGGTAATTATTGGTGCTATGCCCGGTGCCAGTTGTTTTGGCCCCGCCTATGAATACGCGTTTATTTTGGATACCGCCCTCAGCCGCGCCGGTGTGCGCCACCGCGTACCCATCACCTTTGTGACCAGCGAGCCTTACATCGGCCATTTAGGCTTGGGCGGCGTGGGCGACTCCAAAGGCATGATGGAATCTGAACTGCGTAAACGTTCCATCAATTGGATTACCAACGCCAAAACCACACGCATCGAAGCGGGAAAAATGCTTGTCGATGAAGTCGATGTGCAAGGGCAGGTGATCAAACAACACGAATTGCCCTTTGTGCATTCGATGATGTTGCCCGCCTTTAAAGGCGTGGATGCCGTCGCAAAAGTAGAAGGTTTATGTAATCCGCGCGGCTTTGTATTGATCGATAAACACCAGCGCAGCACCAAATACCCCAGCATTTTTTCAGCGGGTGTATGCGTGGCCATTCCGCCGATTGAACAAACGCCGGTGCCGACGGGCGCGCCCAAAACCGGCTATATGATCGAATCCATGATGACCGCGCTGGTGCACAACATCGCTGCGGAAATTAATGGTGAAGTCGCTGACTTTGAAGGCAGCTGGAGCGCATTTTGTCTGGCGGATATGGGCGATACCGGCGCTGCTTTTATTGCCGTACCGCAAATGCCGCCGCGCAATATCATGTGGTACAAGCAGGGCAAATGGGCGCATCTTGGAAAAATCGCGTTCGAAAAATATTTCCTCGCCAAAATGAAAACCGGTGTGTCCGAGCCGTTTTATGAAAAATGGTTGTTGGATGCGATTGGTTTGCGTCGGCTCGATAAAAAAATGCATCACTTTCACTGACGGAAAATTCTTGCGCGGCAATTTGTCGCGCAAGAATTAGTTTCAAATTGATGTATATCAATTCGCGCGACAGCTGCTTATAGCAATCTAGACTCGATGGTGCTGTAACAGCACGGAGATGGAGTCAAATGTTGAAACGATTACGTGAACGCCTGCCGCAGGATTCGATTTTTCGTAAACCTTTGGTGTTCGATATTTCTGTTGTAATGGTAATCAAACTTCTCCTTATAACGGTGTTGTGGCATGTCGCCTTTAAACCGTTAAAACCTGCTGTTGCTCCCGATGTTCACCTCAAAATGGGTTTGCCGTCATCATCATCGGCCACGCCCGCCAACCTCCCAAAGGACGTTAATTTATGAACGAACTTGCTGTGGATTTGTCGCGCTTGCAATTTGCACTCACGGCGATGTACCACTTTATTTTTGTACCACTCACATTGGGTTTGAGTTTTATTCTCGCGATTATGGAATCCGTGTATGTCATGACCGGAAAAACCATTTACAAAGACATGACCAAATTCTGGGGAAAATTATTCGGTATTAATTTCGCATTGGGCGTTACCACCGGTTTAACCATGGAATTCCAGTTTGGTACT
>CAIOHY010000653.1 GCA_903858205.1 uncultured Cellvibrio sp. | reverse complement strand
GCGTGGGTCGGTTGATGATTTGCCGCCAGGTACGTTGCAGTGCGTTTTTGGCGCCAGTAACGGTTTTTTGCCCGGTTGCACTAGTCAGCACACCGGTGCTTACGCCTGCGCCTACTTTTTGGCTGAAGGTAGCGTTGCTGGTGTCGTTGGATGCCACGGCCGTGGCATTAATTGCACTTGAAGCGTAACTTGCATCGGCTGTATCTATTTTCCCATCGCTATTCACATCAAAAGTAGGCGCAGACGCGCTGCCAGAAAACGGGTTGACGATAAAGCTTACGCTTTTACCCCGTAGCTCGGCGCAGGGATCTGTTGTACTGCCGGGCGGTGCCAAGGTTTGCAAAAAGACTTTGCCCACTGCCAATTGCGGCGGAAATATCAAGCGCAGGCCGCTGGGGGTCATGTTGAGCTTGATGAACCAGCCACGCTGGCTAGGGTAATTCACCAGGTTGTTCGTCGCACTGTAGTAATTGGTGCCGGCGATCGCCGTCATGGTTTGTTCAACTAGGTTGCTACGCAAGACGATGGCATCGCCAGTGGGGCTATCCCTGGTGGCCGTTGCCGCTGCCGCTCCTGAGGCTTGGCCTGTAATCACCTTGTCCCATACGGCATACAAAGTCTGCATATCGGTGTTATCGGAGTCTGTAGTTTCGAACAATTTACCTGTTCCAAATACCAGTAAATTCCCACCTTGTGGGTGGGCAAGATAGGCCGGTGCTGCTGTGATGGGCTGCGCTTGGTCAATGGTCGTCCCGCCTGAGGGCTTCGCATATTTGGCTTTGAACAAAGGTAAACCGCCAAAGGCTACGCCCCAGTTGTTCGAGGATTCGCTCGAAAAATCAAACTTCCAAAGATTGCCTTGCAAATCCCCTGCATAGGCGGCAACGATTTGACGCTCCAAATCGAGCACCATACGCACACCGCCCAGTCCGTTGTTTCCGGTCGAAGTCACCGCTATGCTTTTGATAAACGCGCCAGTCAGGGCATTGATGATGTACAGGGTGGCCTTTCCATCGCTATTGACATAGCCATTGCCCACCACCACCACCCAGGTGCCATCGCGCATCATGCCCACAGCAGGCTTTTGCAGCACATGGCCTAAATCGGCAAAGTTGCTGTCATCACTATTTATTTCCCACAAAATATCCTGGGCGGTGGGTGGGTAAGTGGTGTTGGCATCACCGTTGGACCTGACCGGTACCCTGATGGCAAAAACATTGCGCCCACCCGCCCCGCCGGTGCCCACCACGATATTGCGCCAACCCGTATCGCTGTCCGAGGGTGTAGCGCTATTGTCATAGACATCAGCCTCTACCAAGGGGCCATCTACAAAGTAGCGATGGTCGTAACCTGGTTCACTTAATCTGTACAAATCCCCAAACACGGTTTTAGGAATATAGGCAAATTCTTCATCCCCAGTTTGGGCATTAAATGCATGCAACATGCCATCATTAGCGCCTGCAAATACCAAACCCCTGCGTTTCTTTTTGTCTAATAAAAACTGCCGATAGTTGCCTCTTGTGCTGCCCGCAGCAGGTGGTTTCAAAAAATCATAGGACGCGTCTTCCGCGTCATATACCAATATAGGTGGCGAATTAACAATGTCTCCTAATTTTCCATCGGGTCGTGCGCGATAGCGCGTACCTTCATTGCTGGCGTCACCACGCAGGTAATTGATTAAATCTTCAGCCTGTGCGCTGTTTGTGGTGAGTCTTCCAATTAAATTGTTGGTGACGGTATTCAAACCTTGGTAGGTAAATTCACGGCGATTGGAACCATCAAAGGTAAAAATATTGCGATCGTTAGCATTTTTTGATCGTAATTGCCGTGCGGCAGACCAGGCCCCCTCAAGGTAGTTGCCATCGCTGTCCTGGCTCCTGTCTCCGGTGATCCGGTCGAAGGGGTAGGCAAACAAATCGCCAGACCATACTTTGCTTTTGTAGGATGGGATATAAACATAATCGGAGCTGACAAATCGGCTGGGCAATACCAAAGACGCATCCGAACCCACTTGTTCCTTCATGGATTCAATGACCTTGCCCAGGGATTCGTTTAATTGTTTGGGATCGTTGGCGTTGAACGCGCTGCCACCGCTGTTCCAGGCCGCGTGCCACATATCATCTAACTTGGTAGCTTCGTCCTCGGGTTGAGGCCAATCTAGCCTGCCTGCTTGCAGCGCCGCCCGATCGCTTTGCGATGGGTCATCGGGATTGTTGCGCAGCGTTCCGTTGACGCCAAAGCTGATGAGGTAGTTCACCATATGCGGCCAGGTGGCGTCGCGACCTAGGTCTTTTTCCGACTGCGGAGACTTGACGGCTCCACTCAAGTCGGAGCGCAAATTTGTTTTCCAGTAATACATGGCGACATCGGCCAGTGTGTTGGGATAGGTGTCAGCGAAAGG